>CAIXBQ010000001.1 GCA_903917705.1 uncultured Verrucomicrobia subdivision 3 bacterium
CATGAACAATTTGACGAACTCCGCACCGTCAGCCCCCTGTTGAAGGAAATCAACCGGCTCGCCACCCGGCTTGAAAAAAAATGCGCTCCCTCCGATCAGGCCTTCTTTCATCCCGTCGGCGACGTCTGCAACTTCTATTTCACGGTCCCCGGCGAAAACGGTGCCAGTCAGGCCCCCGAATGGGGCCAGTTGGCCGATAAACTCTGGGAATTAAACGCCGCCTTCAAAAGCATCCCCTTGGCGGATTTGGAAGCCGTCGCCCGCAAAGGCGTCGTCCTGGCCGTGGCCGGCGGTCCGCACAAAAGTTTTGCCATCCAGAAAGTATTGCGCCAGAACATCACCAGCCCGCAGCTGACCCATTTGATCACCGACCACGTCAGCGCCCGCTGGATCCTCCAGCGCGAAAACGAATCGCTCCCCCCGCCCGGCACCTGACCGCCTCAATCCCAGTGGCCCTCCGCAAGATGGGCGACCAAACTTGGCTGACACAATTGGTCACCGACCAAGTCACCAGCCGCTGGATCCTCGACCAGGAAAAAAAGGCCGACGCCGCCCTGGCCAAACCAGCAATCAAATCGAAAAATAAATCCAGCCCGGCCCGCGCAAAGTCAAGCGGGCGGGGGAAATCGCAGTCGGCCATGGTTTATGCCGAAGGACACAGAGATTGTGGAGCGATGAAAAATCCACCCGTGCGAGGGCGAACCTATTTTGCACTGAAGAGAGCAAAACATGGTTGATAAGTATGGCCACAAATTTCTTGTTTATTTTTGAAACAGAAGTATCAATGGCCATTCAACCAATCGCATCAATGCGATGCGCCTGGGAAGATGCGGGTTTTGGATGAAACATTCCGAACATGATGGCGATCTGGCGAATCAGGATTCTTGCAATGCAGGACAGGGACGTTCTGCAACTTCAATTAACACGGGCGGCGATTCATTCGCGGATGGTGTTCTCCGGGACCAGATGTCAATCAGGATTCAAAGCAAGCCATGCGCAAGGCATGGGCAGAAAATAATTGTATGAAAAAACAGACCTATCTTCTGGCGGTGACATTGTTATTTGCGATGTTGGCCCCGGCGGGCGCGCAATCCATCATCGCCTATGATGTCCCCACCCCGACCAACGGCAACCAGTGGGTGAAGAATTTTGGAGTCGGAAACGATTTTTATGTCACGCGCCCGGTGACGCTCTGGCATCTGGGCGTGTTTGACCACAAGGGAGACGGCGTCAAGGGTGAAGGGACACTGACCGTCCAATTGTTTACTCGGATGGGAAACCGTGGGTCCCTGCTGGAGACCATGACCTTTGACGGAACGAGCCCGGGCGATTTATATGGCGGCCAGCGATTCAAGTCGCTAACGGTGCCGGTCACTTTGTTGCCCGGGGCATATACGATTGCCGCGTATGGGTTCGACCGGATGAATCCAGAAGGCAACGCTCATAACTATCCATATTCAAACATGCCGCCATGGCGGGTCAACTCAGGTGACGGGGCATTGCGTTTTGAAGGAACCGGCCGTTATGTGTACGCTGGCCCGGGACATTTTCCAAATGTAGTCGGAAAAGGGGTGGCAAACAACTTCGCTGCGGGAACCTTTACCTTTACCGAAGCCGTACCTCCAACAGTGCCCTATGCGGCAGATTATGCGGCTCTGACTGCCGGCGTGGTTAATTTCCCGGTTAAGGCATCACTGGGGAGTCTGGCGGTGTTCGGCCGATATTCTTTCCCCGTTTTAGCGGAGCCGGGTGGGCGGCGGTTGGTTTTGGCGGCGGCCGGAACTTACGATGGCAATTCCTCAGCTGCCCGTTGTGTGGTGTTTGCCCATACTCAATTCGCCACTTCCGACGATGCACGCGGGGTGTTGTTTGATAATGCGATTCGTTGGGCGTCACGCAAGGCTTCGCCAGAGGAAACGGTGGTTGGGCTGGGGCCGGGGTTGGATCCGGCTCCGATGCTGGACCGGGGCTACTCGGTGAAATTGCTGACGACCAATATGGTGACGGCGGACACGGATTTGAGCGGATGCGATGTGTTGGTGGCCAATTGGAATGTGCCATTCAGCCAGGAAGCCGTGGAAAAGGTCGTTTTATTCAATGTCGCCGGGGGCGGCATGGTGATGGCGGTGACGCCATGGGCAATCTCTTACATGGTGGAGCATCCGGAATATGTTTCCGCCCAGCTGGTCTTGCATCCGTTCGGCCTGGCGTTGCGCGGAAGCCAGATGCAGCCGTTTGATAGCGGAATAACGAATATCATGGCGACTCCATGGCCTTCCTATTTCAGCGCCTTCCCGGCGTCGGACATGCTGCGGGCGGAACGGCAGAACCGGATTCAAATGAGCGGGTTTGACAAGATGATGGCGCTAGGTGCGATCAACAACACACTGCTGGCCCGGCCGGATTTGCTATGCGACTTGACTGGGCTGTGTGCCAATCCTAGCGCCGTGGGAGCGGGTACAGCGTCAAGCTTTGTTGATTTGACCGTGATGAATGGCGCCACTGCGGGAACCAACCGGCTGGGAAAATGGAACCCGGTTGGCAACACGCTTGTGGCTCAGAGCATGAGAGGTGCCGTGGCCTACAATTTCAATTTGCCGGCGGATGATGTCTACCGTTTCTATTTAGAGGGTGGCAATGGCATGGCCGGAAGCGCATCACTTTTCCCCTTGGTTTTGTCCGTGAATGGAATCGAGATTGGCAGTCGGATCATCCAGACCACCAACCAGGTGGATGGTCGCGCCGAATGGATGTTGCCATGGCTGACAGCGGGTGCACACACCCTGCGCATCTTGTGGGATAATTCAACGGATGGAGTGAGCCTGCGGATCACGCGCGTGGGCATCCAGACCGGGCTTGGGCCCGATTCCGATGGCGATGGGACCAAGGATTGGGTGGCCGGTTATCTGCGCCAGCAGTCTGGCTTGGATATCACGAACATCCTAATCCAGAGCTATACCTCGCCGTTGTGTCTGGAGGGCCGTGATTCATATTTGGACCTGATGCGTTGTTCGGTTGGAACGACTGGAGGAACGGAGCCGAAAATGTTGAATCCTCAAATGGCTCCGAACGGAAGATGGTTTGCCAATGCCCCGCTTTCTCAAGACCCCTCGAAATACACTTCCTTGAATGTGTCGTACCAGAACGGTGGCTGGAGTGAGGCACGCCAGCTGCAATGGGTGCCCTTGGATCTGCTGACGGCCTCGGATATGACCGTGCGTCAAGGGGACAGCCTGTTGTTGACCATGGGAACGGCCGCGAAGAAACATGGTGAAATGACCTTCATCATGGGAACAAACCAGTTGCCGGACATGGATGGGATGCCCGTGCCCTGTAATTTTGGTTCCCCCGGCCGTTATGCATTGACCGGCACATGGAATCCGGTTGGAGGTTCACCCCAGAGCAGAAGCATCACTATAAATGTGGTGGGACAGGCTTTCCCGGCAGCCCCCGTTTGCTGGGTGGGGCGGACACGTGAATGGTATATGACCAATGTTCCGCCACAGGCGGTCGTGGAAAACGATGACCATATTTTCCTGAACGAGCTTTCAAACGAGGATGTCGGTTGCCGAAGATATTCACTTCTGGTCACCGACACTGACCCCAAGGCGATAATCTCCCGGCTTGTAACCAATGGGCCGGTTTTAGGCGGAGTCACTCTGAAGGGGATCAATGTTTTTTCCAGCGACCAGACGTATATGCGCCAGTTGGAGACATATGCTGATGGAACCCGGCTGGTGGAAACCATAGTGGTGGCGGATACGCTTCCACCGGGGGTGGTGATCCAATTCGACATCATTGTGGGTGGCGTGACGTTTGAGGACGGCACCACCACGCTCCGGCTCACTGCGGCGGATTTTGATGCACTGAGTCAGCATAAAATCAGGTTTCTCTGGCCGGCCGGACTCAAGACCTCCGTGTGTCATACCATCACCATTTTCCAGGGGAACACAATCATTGGCACTCGTTGAGCCATGAGAAAATCTGTCGTCATTTTTTTGACCCTTGCCATGGCGGTCGCCGTGGCAGCCATATTCATGGGCCGCAGGCCGGTTCGTCCGCAAGTGGCGAAGCCGATTGTGGCGACCCAACCGGATGTGAGCCGGGTTCAGCCCGTGAGGATTAACCGGGATGATTTGGCGGCGGTGGCCGTCAAGGCCGATCGAGTGCGGCCAGTTCTGGGCTTGGCCAGCGAATCATATGCGGATCGGGAAAAAGCCTTGTCTAAACTTGTCGGGACAAATCTCAAACCGGAAGAGATTGGGGCGATAGTAGCATACTTGAATAGCCGGGGGGATTTTCCGGGCATGATTGCGGGCCGGGAACAAGTGCTGAAAAACAACCTGATGGACCTCCTGATTCAGCAGACACCGCCGCCAACCAATTTGCTGGAGACATTATGTGGCATTTATCAGGATAAAGGTCAGGATGCGGTTCTGCAAAATTATGCGATTCAGCATGTGATCTCGAGTTGTCTGGCGTCGACAAATCAGCCTCCAACGGAACGGCAAGCTGCCTTGGACGTGCTTTGGGTGGCGGTCGGTGAAACGGATGCCAGTCTGGCCGGAACGGCATTGATGGGGTTGGACCGCTTGGCTGCGAAAGGTCGGGCGATTGAAACGAACCGCCTGAATGAGACGGCCTTGAAACTGGCGCTGAATCCGGTGTCCGGAGAACTCGCGCGCGTCACGGCGTTGCAGGTTTGCGCAAAGCGTCGCTTGGGGGATGTGCTACCGGAGGCGTTGAAATTGGCTCAGGAAGGGGTATCGGTGCCATTAAGGGCGTCGGCCATCGCAACCATCGGGGTTTTGGGAGGGGAGTCGGAGCGCACAATTCTGCGCACCATGAAGAAACAGGGCGACAAGCGCCTGCAAGCTGCTGTGTTGGCGGCACTGCAAAAATTGAACGCGAAGCTGCCTCCGAGCAAGGCTTGATTTTCAGAAAAAAAAGAGACATGGAACACGAAAAATTATGAGCAAGAAAATTCTGGCATTTATACTGGGCATGACCGCCATGACGATGGCAACAAAGGCGGTCAATCCATGCAACTGGTCCGATTGGACTGTCATTAATTGCCCGGGAATATCTATAACGGACAACACCGGTTCACTAGGCAAAGTGGCCCCTGGGGATAATATTGATATTTCCTCCGTTTTTACGGTCTCAACTACATCGGGCACCAGGACTCGGACATCGGACAATTGCGGTTCCGAGACCCAGAATTTTGAATATACGCTGACGCCGAGTGTGACTGTTTATTTTGATAATGGCGAAGGCGTGGTTCAGCCAGGCGATTTGAGTAATCTTCAAGCTGGGACATACTATATTACCAACCATTTTACAGCGCCGTCTCCAGACCCGGCCTGCGCCGCCTTCGATGAAAAATTTACAGCGAAAATCACCGTCGAAGGCCAGTGTAGTGCCGACGGATGTTCATCGTGTTTTGAGGGTTTGAGTTTTTCCGCGATCACCACCAAGCTGGACAGTCTGAACGTCAACATGCGGTTGGGGAAGGCTATATTTGGAACCAAGCGGGCTGGAACACTTTCCATATATGAAGATGGACCAAGCGCTGATATGGCGACCCCTAAAAATCTGAAATTCCGGGGGAATTCCGGCTTCCATGAAGTCATTCGCAATTTGGATGGGTCGTTGCGTCAAGTCATGGCCCCGGACGGGTTGGCGGACATTGTTCCCATCAACGATTTGAAATACGAGGTTCGGTTTTATACCAAGGACAATGTGGGCGAAAAGGTGAGTGGCCTATATAGCCCCACGGGAACACCGATTACAGTTTGTTTGGTGGAGAACCCGGACAGCTCGGGGGCAACGTTCAACCAATTGAAGATTACGACCACTGACTCCGCCACTGCTTCTACGGATATCAGCCAGTTCATTTGGGACTCCAGCCTCCAGCAG
>CAIXBQ010000002.1 GCA_903917705.1 uncultured Verrucomicrobia subdivision 3 bacterium
ACCTCTATCAAGCACTTACAAAAGATGAGCCCTGGGGTGGTAAAGAAAAAGGTAGCGATAAAGTTTTTTGCCTGGTGGTGAAGTTCCTGACCCGTTCCCATTCGCGCCAATTCGTGAAATTTGTGTCTGATCCCCTTCGCTGCGCCCTTGGCGCTTGGCGCTTGGTATTATGCCAGTGTGGTACGCACTTTTCGCTTTCCGCTTTGTCCTGGCATTTGGTCCGTGCGACCCGTCCTTTCCGCCTTCCGCTATTTTTCCACCGGTCTACTTCCTCACCGAAGCACCGGAGCACTGAAGCACTGAAGCACCGCCGTGCCCTTGGTGCCTTGGTGGTTAATTTTCGTTTTCAGTTTTCCAGGTTGGCCCGTGCGGCACGCACTTTCTGCTTTCAAAATTTCAAAATTTTGCTTTCCCGGTCCGGTTTGGTCCGGTTTGGTCCGGTTTGGTCCGGTCTCCGGTCCGCGCGGACCGGTTTTTGGACCGGTTTTGGACCGGTTTGGTCCGGTCGGCACCTCGCGCCTATGGCAGTTTATTGACGCAAGCTCGGCCCGGGGCGGTGAAACGGGGTTCCTCGCGGGCCGGATTGGCTGGCGGTTTCATGGCTCGCCTCGTCTCGCCTGTCCCAATGGTGTCGGGAACTGCTTTGGTTTACATCTTTCAGTCGGAAGCGGCATTCGCAACATGAGCAAGGAATTCATCAAGATCGGCGGCGCTCGGGAGCATAATCTCAAAAACCTAACGCTCCAGATCCCACGCGACAAATTGGTCGTCATCACCGGTCTGAGCGGCAGCGGCAAATCGTCGCTCGCCTTTGATACCATTTACGCCGAGGGCCAGCGCAAGTATGTCGAGAGTCTTTCCGCCTACGCGCGCCAGTTCCTCGATCAGTTGCAAAAACCGGACGTGGATTTCATCGAGGGGCTGTCGCCGGCGATCGCGATCGAGCAGCGCAGCTCCGGCAGCAGCCCGCGCTCCATCATCGCCACCACCACGGAGATCTACGATTATCTCCGCCTCCTTTACGCGCACATCGGCCAGGCGCACTGCCCCGAAACCGGCGTCCCCATTTCCACGCAGAGCACCAGCGACATCGTGGACAAGATTCTCGCGCTGCCGCCGAAAACCAAAGTCATGCTGCTTGCGCCCGTCGTGCGCCGGCAGAAAGGCGAGTTTCGCGACGTGTTCGAGCGCCTCGGCCGCGAGGGCTTCGTCCGCGTGCGCGTGGATGGCGAGATTGCCGAGCTCGGCGAAAACCTCGCCCGCATCAAGCTCGACAAAAAGAAATTTCACAACATCGAGGCGGTCGTGGACCGCCTGGTGATTGACGAGAAAATCCGCGTCCGGCTGGGTGATTCCGTCCAGACCGCCTTGCGTCTCGGCGAAGGCGTCATCTTCACGCTGCACCAACTTGAAGCCGGTAGGGCGGGCAGTCCTCTGCCCGCCGCGAGCGTGGCCAAGTCAACCGGCGGCGCGCAGGGGACTGCGCGCCCTACCACCGACGAATGGATCGAGACCCTGCACTCGAACAAGATGTGCTCGCCCGCGACCGGCAAGAGCTACGATCCGCCGACGCCGAAGCATTTTTCCTTCAATGCGCCCGCCGGGGCGTGTCCGGTCTGCCATGGCCTCGGTCAGAAGATGATCTTCGACGAGGCGCTGGTCGTGCCCGATCCGGAACTGCCGCTGGACGGCGCGATCCAGCCCTGGCGGCGGGCGGGCAAGCGGCTGATCATCTATTACAAGGCCATGCTGCGCTCGGTCGCCGCGCATTTCGGCGTCAGCACCGAGACGCCGTACAAGGATTTGCCGGAGGATTTCAAAAAAGTTCTGCTTCACGGTTCTGGTGAGGCCGACATTGAATTCCGGTTCTGGCGCGCGGGGAAGATCAGTACCATCACCCGTCCCTTTGAAGGGGTGCTGCCGAACCTGGAGCGGCTGGCGACGGACAGCGAAAGCGAATTCATCCGCAACCGGCTGAAGGCCTATATGGCCCCGGAGTTTTGCGATATGTGCCGGGGCAAACGGCTGAAGCCGGAAATTTTGGCTGTCACCTTGGGCGCCGGACAATTTGTTCCACCGGCGAAAACCCGGAACGCCAAACTGAAAATTCCCGGTGCCTCAATCATGGATGTCTGCTCGTTGTCCGTGGACCAGGCGGATGAGTTTTTTGCGGCGCTTAAGCTGACCGACTTTGAGCTGAAAATCGCCGCGGAAGTCGTCAAGGAAATCCGCGCGCGGCTTGGCTTCCTGAAAAATGTCGGCCTTGGCTACCTCACGCTGGATCGCGAGAGCGGCACGTTGAGCGGTGGCGAGGCGCAGCGCATCCGGCTCGCCACGCAGATCGGCGCGGCGCTGGTCGGCGTGCTCTACGTACTGGACGAGCCCAGCATTGGCCTGCACCAGCGCGATAACGACCGCTTGCTCGCGACGTTGAAAGGCCTGCGCGACTTGGGGAACACGGTCATCGTGGTTGAGCACGATGCGGACACGATCCGGGCGGCGGATTATATCCTGGATCTCGGTCCCGGCGCGGGCATCCACGGCGGCGAACTGGTGGCGGCGGGCACGCTGCCAGAGATTCTCGCCGCAAAAAAATCCCTCACCGGCCAGTATCTGACCGGCGAGCTCGCCATTCCGGTTCCGAAAAAGCGCCTCGCACCGTCTGATGAAAAGGGCTGGCTCGAAGTGCTCGGCTGTGCGGAAAACAATTTGCAGAACATTGACGTGCGGATTCCGCTCGGCCTGTTCACCTGCGTCACCGGTGTCAGCGGTTCGGGCAAAAGCACGTTTGTGGACGACATTCTGCGCCGCGCGTTGTTCCGCAAATTCTTCGGCTCGAAGGAACGGCCCGGCGAACACCGCGCGCTGAAGGGCTTTGAAATGCTCGACAAGGTCATCGTGATTGACCAGTCGCCGATTGGCCGCACGCCGCGCAGCAACCCGGCGACCTACACCGGGATGTTCAATCAGATCCGCGATCTGTTCGCCAAAATTCCGGCGGCGAAAGTGCGCGGCTACGAGCCGGGCCGTTTCAGTTTCAATGTCAAGGGCGGCCGCTGCGAAAAATGCGAGGGCGACGGCGTGTTGAAAATCGAGATGAATTTTCTGCCGCCGGTCTATGTCACCTGCGAGGCGTGCAACGGCAAGCGTTACAACCGCGAGACGCTGGAGATTTCCTACAAGGGCAAAAACATCGCCGACGTGCTGGACATGACGGTGGACGAGGCCGTGGATTTCTTTCGCGCGGTTCCGAAGATTTTTGATCCGCTGCTGACGCTGGCCGAGGTGGGGCTCGGCTACATTCACCTGGGCCAGCAGGCGACGACATTGAGCGGCGGTGAGGCCCAGCGCGTGAAGCTGGCGACCGAGTTGACGCGGAAGGCCACGGGCCGGACCCTTTACATTCTGGACGAGCCGACCACCGGCCTGCATTTTCACGACGTGGCCAAACTGATGGAGGTCCTGTTCAAGTTACGCGCGACCGGCAATACGCTGCTCGTGATCGAACACAATCTGGATGTCATCAAGATGGCGGACTGGCTGATCGATCTGGGTCCGGAAGGCGGCACCGGCGGCGGCAAAATTGTGGCCGAAGGTCCGCCGGAAAAAATCATCCACTGCCCCGGCAGCCATACGGGGCATTATCTGAAAAGTGTTTTGAATTAACTTCCGGGGGCGATAGGTGCGGGCATCTTTTGCACCAGGTTAGGCTGGATTGATTTCCGGTTGGTTTCGGTTTGGCATTTTTGGCGGCTTGATCGGCATGATTCTTCCGGATTTCCCGCTTTTGTCGTTTCGCGCCGTCGTTTAGATTCACCCCATGTCTTTTTGCCGGCAATGGCTTTTGGTTTTGACCGTGCTCGTTCTGGGCGGCGGACAGCTTGTGGCCGCCGGTTCGCGCGAGCAGCGCGCCTACGCCGTCGCCGTGGAGCAGTTTCAGGACGGCATCTGGGATCGCGCGGAGGCGCAGCTGGCGCAGTTCGTCAAAGTTTACCGGGCTTCCACCAACGCGCCGATGGCGGTGCTGTTGCAGGCGCAGGCGCAATTCAAGCAGGGGCGGTTTTCTGATGCCGCTGCCTTGCTCGCCGCGAACCGGGCTTCGGCTGGCGGGCTGGCCGACCAGTATGTTCGCTGGTTGGGCGAGGCGCAGTTGGCGGGCGGAGATGTCCCGGCGGCGGCGGAGACGTTCACGCGGCTGGCCAAAGACTTTCCCGACTCGCCGCTGTGCCTCGGCGCGATCATTGAGGCCGCGGCCGCCAGTGAAAAACTGGGCGAGTCCGGCTGGGCGCGGCTGGACGAGCTGCTCGGCGCAACCAACGGCGTTTTCGCGCGGATGTCGCGGCTGGATCCGGATAACGCTCTGGTTGCCAGCGGCCGGCTGCTGCTGGCGCAGTCCAGGCTGTCGCGGAATGACTTTGCGGGCGCGGATGCCGTCCTGGGCTGGCTGAATCCGCAAACGCTCACGCCGGAGCAGGATCACCAGCGGCTGCAGCTGGTTTGCCGCGTCAAAACCGCCCTGCATGACTTGGATGCGGCCTTGGCGGCCACCACGAATCTGATGCACGTGGCGCGGCTGCAGAAAAACGCGGAGTGGCAGGCGGAAAGCGCGGCTTGCCAGGGGGCGCTGCTGGAAAAGAAGAATCTTCTGCCCGAGGCCGTGCTGGCATGGCGGGAAAATCTGTCGGATGGCACACCGGCGGATTGGCATCAGGAGGCCGTTCTAAAAATTGCGTCGCTGTTGGTGGCCCAGACGAATTTTACGAACGCGGTGGCGATGCTGGACGGATTTCTTGGTCAATTCCCCAAATCACCGGCGGCGGATCTGGCGCAGCTCACGGCGGGCGAATTGTGCCTGCGGGAATTCGCTGCCCGGCCGGCGGCCACCAACCAACTCGCGCTGGCGCGGGAAAAATTCGACCGGCTGCTCGGCGCGGACACCAACAGCCTGCTGGCGGGGCGGGCGTTTTTGGGCCGCGGCTGGTGCGGCTGGCTGGCGGGTAAAACCAATGACAGTCTGGCGGACTTTGAGCAGGCGGCGCGGAAGCTGCCGCCTTCGGAGGAACTGGCGGTGGCCAGGTTCAAAACCGGCGATGCGCTGTTTGTGCTGGGCGGTTATTCCGCCGCCCGGACGAGCTACCAGTCCGTGCTGGATGATTTCGGGGGTTTCCCCGCCGTGGCCAAATCGCTCGGCGACCGCGCGCTGTATCAGGTGCTGCGCGCCGACTTGAAGCTGGGGGAGCTGGCGGGCGCGGAGGCGGCGATGCGGCGGTTGCTGGAAAAATTTCCGGCGAGTGAACTGACCGACGACAGCCTGCTGCTGGTGGGCGAGGCAAATTCAGATTTTGGCCGGCCGGACAATGCGTTCCGGGTGTTCGGGGATTTTGAAAAACTATGTCCGGCTTCGCCGTTGCGGCCGCAGGTGGAATTTTCGGCAGCGCAAACGTTCGCGCGCGAACAGGACTGGGCGGCCGCCATCACAAATTACGACGCCTGGTTGAAGGCCTTCCCGGTCGATGCTTTGCGGCCGCAGGTGAAATTCGCGCTGGCGCAGGCGCATTTTCATGCCGGCGACGAGGCTGGCGCCTTCGCGCTGTTCACCGGTTTCGTCGCGGAGTTTCCGACCAACGAAGACCTCGCGCCGCTGGCGCAATGGTGGGTGGCGGATCATTTTTTCCGCGCCACCAATATGGCTGGCATGGAGAACTATTTCGCGGCGGAAACCAACTATGAGAACATCTTCCAGAATCCCGCGTGGCTGAACTCCACCAACCTCTATTACCAGGCGCAGCTGATGGCCGGGCGCGCGGCGATGGCGCGGCTCGGCTTTTCCGACGCCGTCGGGTATTTCTCAAAATTGCTGGAATCCACCAACTGCCCGGCTGACGTCAAGGTGCCCGCGCGGTTCGCCTATGCCCATGCGCTGATGCAGACGGAGATGACGGATACGAACAAGCTGGCCGCCAACATCCAGTCGGCGATCAGCGTTTTTGGGCAGGTGTGCCAGTTGTACCCTACGAATGAGTGGGGCGCGCGGGCTTGGAGTGAAATCGGCGACTGCAACGTGCAGCTCGGCGACTTCGACGCGGCGACCAATGCCTATGCGCAGGTGGTGAATTCGCCCCTGTCGGGCGAGGGTCTGCGGGACCGGGCGCGGGTCGGTTTGGGCCTGGCGCTGGAGAAAAAAGCCGCCTTGCTGCCGTCGGCCGGTCAGGCTCCGCTGTTGAAGCTGGCGCTGGAGTATTACCGCGACGTGCTGTATCCCGCCCGGGATGTGGCGGAACCGTTTTGGATCAAGAAGGCGGGATTGCAGGCGCTGCCCCTGATGATCGATTTGCACGATGGCGATGTGGATAAAAACATCGACCGTTTGGAAACCCTGCTTCCGGAGTTGAAGGGGTCTCTGGAAAAGAAACGGGCGGCGCTCAAAAAAACGGTCGCCGAATAAGAAACGCCGTTCCGGGTTTGGCGGAACGGCGTCTTGGTTTTTGGAATCTCAGATCCAGTTCTTCTTGAGCATCCACTGCTTGATGAGCTGCGTCAGTCCGACGTAGCAGACCAGCGTCGCCCCCAGCAGCGGCCAGAACTGCCACGGCAGCGGCACAAAGCCCAGATACTGCGCCAGCGGCGAGAACGGCAGGAAGGCGCCGATGCCCATGATGGCCAGGGTGGTCATCGTCAGCTGCCAGCTCGCGCGCGACTGGATGAACGGGATCTGGTTCGTGCGGATGACATGGACGATGAGCGTCTGCGTCATCAGCGATTCGACAAACCAGCCGGTGCTGAACAGGGCGGCGGCGTACGTGTGGTCGTTGTCCTTGGCGTTGGCAAACCGGGCGAATAATTCCGGCGTTGGCGGCACCAGGCCGAGGTTGCTGCACTTGAAGTAAAAATACATCAGGCCGTACGTCGTGTAATCGAAGATGGAGCTGATCGGCCCGATGAACACGATGAACTTGGCGATCTCCCCGATGGCCCACGGGCGCGGTTTGGAGATGACCGCCGTGCCGACGTTGTCCGTCGGGATCGGCACCTGCGAAAAGTCGTAGAGCAGGTTGTTCGTCAGCACCTGGATCGGCTGCATCGGCAGGAATTTCAGCCACGCGCTCGCGCCGAGCACGCTGAACATGTTGCCGAAGTTCGAGCTGGCGCCCATCCGGATGTATTTCAGGATGTTCACGAAAACCTTGCGGCCTTCGAGCACGCCTTCTTCGAGCACCATCAGGTCCTTCTCCAGCAGGATCATGTCGGCGGATTCCTTGGCGATGTCCACGGCGGTGTCCACGGATATCCCCACGTCGGCGGCGCGGAGCGCGGGCGCGTCGTTGATGCCGTCGCCCATGAAGCCCACCACGTGCTTGTTGCGTTGCAGCGCCTGCACGACGCGCTTCTTGTGCGCGGGCGAAAGGCGGGCGAACACATCCGTCGTTTCGACCTCTTTGGCCAGTTGCTCGTCCGTCAGGTTTTCGACCTGGCTGCCGAGCAGGATTTTCTCCGCGTGGATGCCGACTTCGCTGCACACCTTGCGCGTGACCAGGTCGTTGTCGCCGGTGAGCACCTTCACGGTGACGCCGTTTTGCCGCAGCGCGGTGATGGCCTTGGCGGCGGAATCCTTCGGCGGATCGAGGAAGGCGAGATAGCCGGTCAGGACGAGTTCGCTCTCATCCGCCTTGGTGAACGTGGTCTGCGCGCCGAGTTTTTTCGTCGCCACGGCCAGCACCCGGAAGCCGTCCTCGCTCAAGTCGTTGACCTGCTGCACGAGGTCGCCCACGAGGATCGGCTCCATCGGGAAAATCTCGCCGTCGCTCTCGAAGTGCGTGCATTTGGCGAACACCGCCTCCGGCGCCCCCTTGGTCAGCAGCTCGCGTTCGCCGCCGGGCGCCTCGATGGCCACGGACATCATGCGGCGCGAAAAATCGAACGGGATCTCGTCCACCATCCGGTATTTTTCCACGCCGAGTTCGCCGTGCAGCTCCTTGTATTTCAGCACGGCGCGGTCGAGGACGTTTTTCAGGCCGGTCTGGAAATGGCTGATGAGATAGGCGTCGCGCAGCACCGCCTCGCTTTCGTTCTTGAACACGTCCACGTGCAGTTCGAGGATGACGTGGTCGATCGTCAGCGTGCCGGTCTTGTCGGTGCACAGCACGTCCATCGCCCCGAAGTTCTGGATGGAGTTCAGTTTCTTGACGATGACCTTTTTCTTGGACATCGCCAGCGCGCCCTTGGACAGGCAGACGGAGACGATCATCGGCAGCATTTCCGGCGTGAGGCCCACGGCCACCGCCATCGCGAAGAAAAACGCGTCCTTCCAGTTGTGCTTCATCAGGCCGTTGATGAAAAACACCATCGGCACCATCACCAGCATGAACGTCAGCATGAGCCAGACGAATTTCTTCACGCCCTTGTCGAAGGCGGTCTCGGGCTGCTGGGCGGCGAGGCTGCTCGCCACCTTGCCGAAATAGGTCTGCGCGCCGGTCGTCAGGATCACGGCCGTGGCCGCGCCGCTCTCCACGCTGGTGCCCAGGAAGCAGATGTTGGTGTGTTCGATGGACGAAACATTGCTGCGCGCGTCGCGCGCGTCGGTTTTTTCAACCGGCAGCGATTCGCCCGTGAGTGTCGCCTGGATGATGAACAGGTCTTTCGCCGCCATCAGCCGCACGTCGCCGGGGATCATGTCGCCGGCGGACAGCTTCACCACGTCGCCGGGGACGAGCTGTTGCAGCGGGATCTCCTTTGGCTGGCCGTCGCGCACCACCGAGGCGGTGACCTTGATCATCGCCTTGAGTTTGGCCGCCGCGTTGCCGGCGCGGGTTTCCTGCACGAGGCGCAGCGTCACCCCGAGGACCACCATCGCCAGCATCACCACGCCGCCGGCGTAGTCGCTGGTGTTTTCTGCCGTCGCAAAC
Organism: uncultured Verrucomicrobia subdivision 3 bacterium; assembly: GCA_903917705.1. Taxonomy (GTDB): domain Bacteria; phylum Verrucomicrobiota; class Verrucomicrobiia; order Limisphaerales; family UBA11358; genus UBA11358. The sequence continues at coordinate 8,904 of CAIXBQ010000002.1, forward strand.
GTCAGGATGGCCAGCACCATGAGCAGGATCACCAGCGGATTGCGCACGGCGGTCCACAGCCGGTGCAGCCATTCGTGCCGGCTTTCCTGGCCGACTTCGTTGGGGCCGTATTGTTGCAGCCGCGCCGCCGCCTCGGCTTCGGTGAGGCCGGTGGGCGACGTGCCGAGCGCTTGCAGGACTTCGGTAATGTCCCGCTTGGCGGCCTCGCTGATGGCGTCGCCGCTGCGCGTCGGACTTGAGATGTTGGGGGCGGACATAATTTGATGTGCAATGACGGCGGAACGCAATTGCCGATGCCCGCCCATTTTGCTGACGGAAAAATGTTCATGCAAGCCTAGCCGTCGATTGTTTCAAAATGGTTGCCCGGCGGGCGCCCGCTGGCACTCCCGTCCGTGCGGATTTCGGGTCGCCTTCCTTGACGCTTGGCGGTTCCCGGCCTATTCTGGTGTCAGTAAACGGGGAGCCAACCGGCCGTCCGGCGGACGACGAAGGCTGAGAGTTCGACGTGGAACGTCGGAGACCCAAGAACCTGATCCAGGTAATGCTGGCGTAGGAAGGCACTGCGTGCCGCCCACCTTCTCCCGCGTTCCTGGCCCGTTCACCACCGGATTAAATTTATGATCGCGACCAAAGAATCGTTCGAACCGCACAGCAGCGAGCAACTGCCCGCCTCTAAACGCGTTTATGTCGAGGGCAATCTCCACGCCGGGGTGCGCGTCCCGATGCGCGAGATCAAGCTCACCCCCACCAAGCTCAACGAGTGCGATGTGACCGTCAACCGCCCCGTCCGCGTCTATGACTGCTCCGGCCCGTGGGGCGACCCCGCGTTCACCGGCAAGTCCGACGAAGGCCTGCCCGCGCTGCGCCGCGACTGGATTCTCCAGCGCGGCGATGTGGAGGAATACCCCGGCCGCGAGGTGAAGCCGATGGACAACGGCTATCTCTCCGGCAAGCACGCCGAGTTCGCCAGCGCGGCGGAAAAGAACCGCCTGGTTGAATTCCCCGGCCTGCTCGGTCAGCGCCGCCAGCCGCTCCGCGCCAAGGCGGGCCAATGCGTCACGCAGTTGCAATACGCCCGCGCCGGCATCATCACGCCGGAGATGGAATTCATCGCCATCCGTGAGAACATGGGTCGCGCCCGCATCTCGGACATGGCCAACGACCTCGTCCGCAACCAGCTCGACAAGCAGCACGCCGGTTCCCAGCAGCTCGCCAGCAGCGAATTCACGCCGTCCGTTTTCAAGAAGTTCCCGCAGCGCATCCCCAGGGAGATCACGCCCGAGTTCGTGCGCGAGGAGGTCGCCGCCGGCCGCGCCATCATCCCGAACAACATCAATCACCCCGAGTCCGAGCCGATGATCATCGGCCGCAACTTCCTCGTGAAGATCAACTCCAACATCGGCAACAGCGCCGTGGCCTCGAGCATCGAGGAGGAGGTCGAGAAGATGCGCTGGTCCATCAAGTGGGGCGCGGACACCGTCATGGATCTCTCCACCGGCAAGAACATCCACGCCA
>CAIXBQ010000003.1 GCA_903917705.1 uncultured Verrucomicrobia subdivision 3 bacterium
AGCAACTGCGCCGCAGTTGGAAGCCCAAGGCAGTTTTCTTCGCCTGCTCTCCCGTCAAACCACCGATGACCCCTTGGAATGGCTCGCGCAAACCGCCCCAACCCCGACCGGTTGAAGTCCAACTGCGGTTTCTAGGTTGAAACGAATCCGGTTTAGTGGTGTCATTACCAAGATGAAACTCCGGGTTCCAAATCTCCGCCGCGCCTTCACGCTGGTGGAATTGCTGGTGGTCATCGGCATCATCGCCATCCTCGCCGCCATGCTCATGCCCGCGCTGACCAAGGCCAAGAGTCAGGCCGGCAAGGTCACCGACCTCAACAACCTCAAGCAGACCATGGTCGCCATGCATGTCTATGCCTCGGACGACGGCGACATCCTGCCCTCCGCCAACTGGGATGCCGGCGGCGGCAGCCTGCCCGGCTGGCTCTACACCCCCGGCGGCTTCAACCGCTTCGATTTGAAGGGCGGCCAGCTCTGGCCCATTCTGCGCGACGCCAAGGTTTACGTCTGCCCGAACGACGACCTCCAGATGTGGCACTGGTCCGACTTGAAGCAGGTCAACATGCAGCGCCCGCAGCAGCTTTCCTCCTACGCCATGAACGGCGGCGTGGTGGGCTACAGCTACGCCTATGAACACTCCCATCCCCCGGCCAAGCTGGCCCAGATGCAATCCGGCGACTGCGCGTTCTGGGAAACCGACGAGCTGGACCCGCAGCATTTCAACGACGGCGCCAATTACCCGCCCGAAGGCGTCAGCGGCCGGCATCTCGCCGGCGGCATCCAGGCGGCCTTTGACGGCTCGGTCAGCTACATCAAGCTCCTCCAATGGTATTCCGACGACTTGACCAACGCCGTCCGCAACCGCCTCTGGTGCAATCCCAATACGCCCGACGGCCACGCCTCCGCTGATTATCCCGGCCCCTGAACCATGCGCCTCATCCTCATCGTCATCGGTCTAATGCTCGTGCTGGCCGGCGGCTATTGGTGGCTGCGGCCGCCGGTGCATCCCGGCCCCGTCAACGCCTCCATCTACGAGACCGACATGATCGAAGGCCTGGTCCGGGGTGTGCTGGCCGAGTTCACCCCGCCCGTCCCCACCGTTTGTTTCCTCGCCTTTGGCGACGGCCGCACCCCGCCCAGCCGGCCGTTCATCGCGCGCTTCGCCGGCACCCGGCCCGCCATCTGCAGCTGCGACTCCGCCGCGTCCCCGCCCATCGGCAAATACTTCGACGTCTACACCGGCCGGCCCGGATTGATCGTCCATGTCGTCAGCTTCAAGGAATACATCCCCGGCACCTTCGATGTCGTCGTGGCCTTCTCCAACCTGCCGCCCGGCCATGACCGGTTCACCTATCGCGTCGCCCAGCTCAGCGGCATCTGGACCGTTAAAAGTCGCAAGGCAGAATAACCCTCCCGCTGGAACCGTTCCTGACCGATCATGAACTCCAACAAACTCTTCCTCGCCATCCTCGTGCTGGCCGGCGTGTTCCTGTTGCTCATCCTGCACCGGCCCGCGCCCGCCCCGGCCCCCGCCCCCAAGACCGGCGCCACCCCGCCCGTCGCCGTCCGGTCCCGCGTCATCCCGCATCCCGCCACCGTGCTGCATCTGCCCGCACCCCGCATCCAGGCCGCCCCCCTGCCCGCCTCGATCACCCCCACCAACCCGCCCGCCACCGGCCCCATGACCCTGCACGACCGCATCCTGAGCGGCAACATCCCCCGGCTCAGCCACGCCCAGGTGGACGCCTATCTGCTAGCCTACGGGCGCACCGCCGCCACCCTGCTCGCCGCCTATCACGCCTCCGGCGACCTGGCCCTGCTCCAGGAAGCCCTGCAGAAATTTCCCCAAGACCCCCGGCTCGCCTTCGCCGCCGCCGTCAACAGCGCCTTCACCCCCACCGAACAGCGCCAGTGGCTCGACACCCTGGCCGCCGCCGCCCCCGACAACGCCCTGCCCAACTACCTCTCCGCCCTCGGCTATTTCAACAACGGCCAGACCGACCAGGCCGTGGAGGAACTCCTGGCCTCCGCCGGCAAGCATCAATTCGAGACCTTCACCAGCGGCGCCGCCGCCGGCGTGGAACAGGCCTACCTGAGCGCCGGCTACACCGAAACCGAGGCCAAAGTGTTTGCCACCCTCGGCCAGACCTTTCCCGAAGCCGGCTACCTCCGGCAATTGAGCCAGGACATGGTCAGCCTGGCCGACGGCTACCAGCAGACCGGCGACCCCGCCTCCGCCCAGGCCGCCCTCCTGCTCGCCGCCAACCTCGGGCAAAGCTACGCCCTCACCTCCGGCAACCTGCTCACCCAGCTCGTCGGCTGGTCCGTGGAAACCGCCGCCCTCAAGGCCCTCGACCCGAACACCCCCTACGGCGACAGCGGCCAGACCGTCCAGAACCAGCTCGACCAGATCGCCCGGCAACGCGCCGAACTCAAGGACCTCGTCGCCCGGGGCGGCCCCCTGCTGCAAGCCATGAGCGATTCGGATTGGGCCGGCTACATCACCGCCCTGCAAAGCGCCGGCGAAGTGGCCGCCCTGCAATGGCTCATCGCCCAAAAAGCCCGCTGACCGCCGCCGACTCGTAAAGGGGGTTGTTCTGGTTGTCTCCAGTTTCCCAGGTGGTGTTTATGGCGCGCGCCTTAAACCCGTCAGTTCACGTGGCCAAAATTAACAACCGAAACGCGCCGCTGACTGTTCGCTTCCCGCCACCGCGGCGCTCATGCTGGGCGATGTCATGTTGATCGCCACCAAGCCGATCTTTGGCCTCGGCGCCGGAACCTTCAGTGCCGGCCACGGGTTATCGGTGGGCGTCCACGGACTTTCCATCGGTGGCCACGGAACATCCATGGGCGACCACAGGTCATTCGTGGGCGGCTACAGGTCATTCGTGGGCGGCTACAGGTCATTCGTGGGCGGCTACAGGTCATTCGTGGGCGGCTACAGATCATCCGTGGGCGGCTACGAACCTTCCAGCGCCGCCCATGGAACATCCGTGGCCGCCCACGGAAGGTCGGTGGCCGGCGCTGAAGAGTCGGTGGCCCCCTACCAATCTTCCGTACATAACCACAGAACCTCCCTATAACCAACGAAGGAGAAGCTAGTTATGTCACATTCCGATTTTATCAACCACGCCGACGACGGTCTCGCGACGCAAATGATCGCCTTCCGTGACAATGTTACGGGTGAACTGGCCGCGTTGGGCCTCTTGGCCACGGATGCGGAGGGCGTCTCGCCCCACCTTCTGTAGCGGCGGTCTATGACCGCCGTTGGGTTTTTCCAATTGAATCGTCCCCGGCGCTCATAGAGCGCCGCTACAGGGCGGTGACCGCCATCCATGGTGGCCCTAAGCAAGGACCGGCGGCTTGACTTGGGGGCGGGTTGGCGCGATAAACGGGGCATGCGTTTCACCTTTGCCCTGGGGCTCGGCCTGGCCCTGGCCGCCGCGGCCGTCCGCGCGGATGAAAAATTGCCCGTGCTCCAGGCGGGCGACGTCACCTACAGCAATGTGACGGTGACGAGCGTTTCGGCCACGGACATCTTCTTCACCTCGGACCAGGGGCTGGGCAACGCCAAGCTGAAGTCGCTCGCCCCGGCGCTGCAGCAGCATTTCCATTTCGACGCGGCCAAGGCCGGCGCGGCGGAGAAGCAGCGGGCGGCGGACCAGGCGCAATATCATCAGCAGCTGCTCCGGACGCCCCCGCCCCGCCCGGCGGCGGAGGATCTGAGCCGGCCGGCGGCGCCGGCGGCCCCGGCGGCGCCCAAAAAGATCTGGGCGAAGTCGTTCCTGAACCAGAAGGCGCCGGAGCTGGTGGTGGAGAAATGGCTGTCGGCCCGGCCGGAGGTGCGGGGCAAGTTTGTGCTGGTGGATTTCTGGGCGACGTGGTGTCCGCCCTGCCGGAAGGCGATCACGGAGCTGAACGAGTTTCAGGCGCGGTTCGGCGACAAGCTGGTGGTGATCGGCCTCTCGGATGAGCCGGAGGAGGCGGTGCGGCGGCTGACGTCGCCCAAGATCAATTATTCGGTGGCCATCGACACGCAGGCGCGCACGAAGAACGCGCTGCAGGTGACAGGCATCCCGCATGTGCTGATCATCGATCCGCAGGGCATCGTGCGCTGGGAGGGCTTCCCGTTCCTGGAAGGCTACGAGCTGACGGCGGCGGTGGTGGCGGAGGTCCTGGCCCAGCCGGCCAAATGAACGGGGCGGCGGGCGCAGCTTGAAACTGTTCTTGTTTTCTCCCTCGCCTCCCCCAAGGGAGGAGAGGGTCGGGGTGAGGTGGCCCAATGTTTCCGGCTCAATTCCCCTCACCCCTGCCCTCTCCCCGCCTGGGCGGGGAGAGGGAGTAAGCACCCGGTCCAGCGGCAGCCGGGGCGGGCGGCGGACAATTCCATTCTTGCCCCGCGCCGGTTTGTCCGTAACATTTTTGCCGCTTAAACTATGAATTACAAAATCTCTCAACGCGCGGCGTCGCTCTCGCCCTCCCTCACCCTGGCCATCGATGCCAAGGCCAAAGCCATGAAGGCGGCCGGCGAGGATGTGGTGGGCTTCGGCGCGGGCGAACCGGACTTTGACACGCCGCAGCACATCAAGGACGCCTGCGCAAAGGCGCTCGCGGCCGGGTTCACGAAATACACGCCGAGCAGCGGCATCCCGGAATTGCGGGAGGCGATCGCGGCGAAGTTCAAGCAGGAGAACGGCCTGACTTACAAGCCGTCGCAGGTGATCGTGTCGTGCGGCGGGAAGCATTCGTGCTACAACGTGATCCTGGCGACGTGCGAGCCGGGCGACGAGGTGATCATCCCGGCGCCCTATTGGCTGAGCTACCCAGAGATGGTGAAGCTGGCGGGCGCCAAGCCGGTGGTCATCCAGACGACGGACAAGACGGAATTCAAGGTGACGCCGGAACAGCTGCGCGCGGCGATCACGCCGAACACGCGGCTGTTCGTGCTCAATTCGCCGAGCAACCCCACGGGCAGCGTCTATACGCCGGAGGAAACCAAGGCGCTGGGCGATATCTGCGTGGAAAAGGGCGTGCTCATCATGAGCGACGAGATTTACGAGCACCTGCTCTATGACGGCGCGCAGGTGAAGAGCGTGGCGAGCTTTTCGCCGGCGCATTTCGACCACACGATCATCGTGCACGGCCTGGCGAAGGCGTATTCGATGACGGGGTGGCGGCTGGGCTTCCTGGCGGCGCCGGAGCCGATCGCCAAGGCAATCGACGCGGTGCAAAGCCACAGCACGAGCAACCCGACGTCCTTCGCCCAGAAGGGCGGCGTGGCCGCGCTGACCGGGCCGCAGGACCACCTGAAAATCTGGCTGGCGGAGTTCGACAAGCGCCGCCGCTATGCGCACGCGAAGCTGAGCGCCACGCCGGGGATCTCCTGCGTGAACGCGAAGGGGGCGTTTTACCTGTTCCCGAACATCTCGAAGACGGGCCTGAAGTCCGCCGATTTCTGCGCGAAGCTGCTGGAAGCGGAAAAGGTCGCCGCGGTGCCCGGCATCGCGTTCGGCGCGGACGATTACATCCGCCTGAGCTACGCCACCAGCATGGCCAACATCGAGAAGGGCCTGGAGCGCATCGACAAGTTCTGCCGGACGCTCGTGAAATAGCCCGGCCCGGCCATTCTACAGGAAAAGCGGCGTCCCCCCGGGCGCCGCTTTTTCCTTGGGCGGCGGGCGCGGATGGATAAAGATAGGTTCATGTCACAAACCGAGAATGACCTTCCCCCCGTCGTTTCCGTGGAGGAGATCCAGCGCGGCTGGAATGATCTCCAATTGCGCGTGCAGCAGCTGGAGGCCGGCAGCGGCGCCCAGGAGCTGGAAAACAAATTGCTGCGGCAATTGCTGGAACGGGTCATCGAGCACCGGAAGAAATCCCACGGCGAACTGGTGAACCTCCTGACCACGCTGGTGTCGAAACTGCCGATCAACGACCTGGGCGTGATCGTCTCGCGGCTGGTGGAACACAGCGCGATGGTCAACGAGGTCTCGGCCGCCCTGGTGCACGGGAAGAACGAGGAAAGCCTGTTCCAGCCGGCGGTGCTAAAGCGGCTGGACCAGACCCGGCGGAATTTGATCGCGGCCATCCCGCCGCTGGTGGAGGAGCTGATCCGATTGGAAGCGCCGTTCGAGGCGGGGATGCTGCAGGGGCTGGCGGCGCAGCCGGAGTCGTTCTTCAGCCCGGCGATGGCGCGGGCCAACCGCTGCTTTGTGAAGGGCCAGCTGCCGCGGGAGCGGATCGTCCGCGAATTCGGGGACGAGGCGCTGGCGCTGTTCAAGGACGTCACCACGGACGTGAAGCACAATCCGCGGCCCAAGCCGGATGAGATCGTGCTGGCCTTCGCCAACGACTTCGAGGCGGTGCTCCAGCAAACCCCCGGCCTCGCCCCGGACAAGCGGAGCGGGCTGCTGGCGCTGCTCCAGAAGGTCCGGGCCAGCCGGGCGGCCTCCGACCCGGCGCGGGCGCAGAAGAGCGCGTTCCTGAAGCTTTCATTCGTCATCGAACTGCTCCATTACTACGACAACCAGAGCACGGAGCCGCCCGATGTCATCTTTGCCCAGCGCCTGCCGCCCCTGATCGAACAACTCGTGGTGACGGGCGAAGACCGGCTCGATGAAAAGCAGATCCTGCTGGCGGAGGCGCTGCTGGCCCACATCATCAACACCGACCATCGCCAGGCGGTGGTGAACAACATCGGCAAGTCCGGCGGCCTGGCGAAGACGCTGCGGTTCATCCTCACTTTCCGCTCGGACAAGGTGCCCGAGATCGGGCCGATGGCCGGGGAATTCATCAAGCACCTCATTCCGCCGGACAAGGCCCCGGCGCCCGCGGCGCTCGTCGGCCTCCTGCGGCTGGTCCCGGCCGACCGGCACCCGAAGATTATCGCGGCCATCGCCTCCTCGGACCGCCTGCGCAAGGACGAAGCGGAGACTTTGGGGCGGACTGTCGCCAAGGAACTGGGATTGACCGAACTGCCGGGCGACAACAACACCCTGTCGCCGGAGAAGGAACGGCAGATAGTCTGGGACCGCGTGAAGGAACTCATCGCCGGCCGGGCGTCGCCCGCGGAAATCACCGCGGCCATCCGCACCCGGCTGCACGCCAGATATGATTCGGACGAGGTGAAGTTGAGCTGGCTGGTGCTGTCGGAGTCCGATGCCATGGCGCTGGTCCGCGTCTTCTGCCTGCTGCCTTACCTGCCCGACGGGCAGACGGACCCCATTGCCCGGGCGGTGCTGGAATCCTACGCCACGCGGCTCACCCACGAAAAATACGCGGCGACCTACACCAAGGTCGTCGGCGCCCTGCGAAACCTTTTCAAGGTGAAGGCGGACAGCCCCACCCTCGTGAACTTCATCGCCCTGGTGAAATGGGTGGATACCGACGCCGCCGTCAGGCTGGCCCGGGACATCGGGATGGGCGCACCTTAGCGCTCAGCTCAGAAAATCGCGCTGGAGCAACTCCATCAGCTCGCTCACCGCCAGCATCAGCTCGCCCTGCCCGGCCACGCCCGCCGCATCGGACAAATCCACCGGCGCGCTCATCGCCCCGGCATAGCGGTGCGTCAGCGCCATCTGCTCATCCTGCTGCCCCAATGAACGCAACCGCTCCCGAACCGCCGCCGCGCGCCGCCGGGCGGCGGCGATCTTCGCCAACGCCGCCGACGCCGTCAGCTCCCCCAACCCGACGCGTTTCAACAGGCCGCACTCGAACAGGCGGCAGCGCCTGGGCCGGTCGCCGTAGATCCCGCAAAGCTTACCACCGAAGCACGCGCACGGCTGGGCGAACGCCAGCCGGCCCCGCCCTTTCGGCGCCAGCACCAATCCCAGTTGCTCCAGCCGCCGCGCGTCATCGCCCGCGCGCAATTCCACATCGGCGAACAGCGTGCTGTCACAGCACAGGCCGCAGTTTGGACAGAGCCGGGCGACGACCGGATCAAGCGCGTTTTTTTTCATCGTCAAATCGGGTGCAGGTTGGCGGCACCACTCTAACCTTTTTCCCGGCGGACGGAAACTCGAATGACCGGACATTCCCGCCCAGGCCGGCGATTACTCCGCCGGTTTCGTTACCTTTGAAGCCTCGGGAACGTCCGTCGTTGCTGGCAGCCAATAACGACCACCCGGCCATTTCGTCTGCCATCACCTGAAATGCGCCGGGTTTCTGCTGTTTGATAAACACCAACGAAAACAACAAAAGCGAAGATGCCGCCGCCGCGCCATTGGCGCCGGCGGTGTTGCGCGGCGCGAACCGTCCGGATTTGATCCGCACCGAATGTCTCGCCGACATCCTCGCCGCCACGGCGCAGCGATGGCCGCAAAAGCCGGCGCTGATCTGGGGCGAACGCACGGTCACCTACGCCGAACTGAACGCCGGCAGCGATGCCCTGGGGGGAGCCTTGTTCCTGCGCGGTGCCGCCGCCGGCAATGTCGTGGGCTTGTTCCTGCCCCGCGGCGCGGACCTGTTGATCGCGCAGGCCGGCATCACCAAAAGCGGTGCCGCCTGGCTGCCCTTCGATGCGGAAACCCCCATTGAGCGGATCAAAGTCTGCCTGCAATCGGCAGAGGCCATCGGCCTCGTGACCTGCCGCGCCTGGCTGTCGCGCCTGCGGGAATTACAACTGCCGGCGTGGACGATTGAAGATTTGCTGGCGGACAAAAATGCCAAACCGCCCGGCGCCGCGGCGCAACCTTCCGATCCGGCCTACGTCATTTACACTTCCGGTTCGACGGGCCGCCCCAAAGGCATCGTCATCAGCCAGCGCGGCATCTGCCATTTTCTGCGCAGCGAAAATGAAATCCTGCAGGTGGGTGAAACCGACCGGGTTTATCAGGGCTTTTCGGTGGCCTTTGACATGTCGTTCGAGGAAATCTGGATTTCCTTCCTGGCCGGCGCAACGCTGTGGATTGCGCCCGCCACGCTCGTGGGGGATCCGGATTTGCTGGCGCAGACCCTGACCCGGGAACGCATCACGGTGCTGCACGCGGTCCCGACGCTGGCCAGCCTGATCTGCGATCCGCTGCCAACCGTGCGCCTGATCAATCTGGGTGGCGAAGCCTGCCCCGGTTCGCTGGCGCAACGACTGGCCCGGCCGGGGCGAAAGCTATTCAACACCTACGGGCCGACCGAGGCATCGGTGAGCGCGACGGTGGCGGAATTAAAACCAGGCGAGCCGGTGACCATCGGCCGGCCGCTGCCGAATTACGGCCTGCTGATCATCGATGAACAGCGCCAGCCCCTGCCGGCGGGCCAAGTGGGCGAGCTGTGCCTTTTCGGGCCGGGACTGGCGAGTGGTTATCTCGGCCGGCCGGACCTGACGGCGGAGCGGTTTGTGCCCAATCCGCTCGCGACCAGCCCGGAAGAGAAACTGATGTATCTCACGGGCGATTTGGCGCGCATCGACCCCGGCGGGCCGGTGCAATGCCTCGGCCGCGCGGACAGCCAGGTGAAAATCCGCGGCTTCCGAGTGGAACTGGATGAGATCACCGCCGCCCTGACGGCCCAACCCGGGGTGGGCGCGGCGACCGTTGTGGTGCGTCCGCTGGCGGATATTGATCAAGTGGTTGGATTCATTGTCCCCGCCACGGATCAGAAACCGGACCCCGCCCGGTTGCGGCAAACTCTGGCCGCGATCCTGCCGCCTTACATGGTGCCGGCGCATCTTGAACTGGTAACGGAATTGCCCCGCCTGACTTCCGGCAAGATTGATCAGAATGCGCTGCGGGTTTTTCCGCTTCAGGCGGCTGCAACCATTGGCGACCCGACGCCGGAACCGCGCAACGAAGAAGAACAGGCGCTTTACGCCGCGCTCGGCAAACTTTTCCCCGGCCGGGTCTGGCAGCCGGAGTCGGATTTTTTCGGCGACCTCGGTGGACACTCGCTGCTGGCGGCGCGGCTGGTTTCGATTCTGCGCACCGACGAACGCTATGCCTCCCTGAGCGTTCAGGATGTGTATCGCCAGCGCCAGCTGGCCGGAATCGCCGGCGCGATGGAATTGCAGCGCCGCCGTAAAAAACCATCCGCCACCACACATGTCGCCACGCCGTTGCACCGTCGGTTTATTTGCGGATGCGCGCAGCTTGTGGTCATTCCCCCACTGGTGCTGTTCCACATCGCCAGTTGGCTGGCGCCGTTTTTTGTCTATCACTATTACACCGGCGATCCCGGCGACCGCATCTCGCTGGCGGCGCTGTATTCGCTGGCCACCTTTGTGGTGATCGAAGCCGCCACTTTCGCCGTAGCCATCGCCGGCAAGTGGCTGACCGGCGGGCGATTGAAAGCCGGCCGTTATCCTTTATGGGGCTTCACCTATTTCCGCTGGTGGCTGGCGAACAAGTTCTGCGAATTGCCGGATGTCTATCTGCTGGCCGGCACGCCATGGATGCCGATTTACCTGCGGGCGCTCGGCGCGCGCATCGGTAAGAATGTGATGATTGAAACCGTCACGCTGGGCGCGCCGGAATTGCTGACCATCGAGGACGGCGTCAGTCTCGGCACTTTCGTCAATATCGAAAATGCCCGCGTTGAGGGCGGCTGGCTGATCATCGGCCCGGTTCATCTGCAGTGCGATTCCGCGGTGGATTCGTATGCGGTTTTGGAAAACGACACCTGGCTCGGCGAACGGGCGCGCCTGGGCGGACAATCCGGGCTGGCGGCGGGCCGGCAAATTCCCGCCGACGAAATCTGGGAAGGCGCCCCGGCGCGGGCCGTGGATCAGCAGCCGGAAATGCTTCCGCCGCGGCCGCAGCTCTGGTTCGGGTGGCGCTGGGCGCAGATGCTGTTTTTTGCGGCGACGGCCGTGGTGGTATCCATTTTATTTTTTCTGCCGGCATTTCCGGCATTCATGCTGATTGACTGGGTGGACGCCCACACCTGGGATATTTTTGATTCGGATTTGCACCCGCTGTACGCCTTCGGACTGTTTCTGGTGCTGGCCATTCCGGCCAGCGCGTTGTTCATCTGCGTGACGGGGCTGCTGGCGGGCGGACTGCGGTGGGTTTTGCCGCGGCAGGTCGCCGGCACCTCGTCCATCTACAGCTATGCTTTCTGGCGGCGGAAATTCACCAGCCTGATTCTGGATCAAAGCCTGCATGTGCTGCATGGCATCTACGCCTCGGTGTATGCGCCGATGTGGCTGCGCTTTTTGGGCGTCAAGGTGGGCCGCAACGCCGAAGTTTCCACTGCCGAAGGCATGGTTCCCGAGCTTCTGGCCCTGGGCGATGACAGCTTTATCGCGGACGGCGCGATGCTGGGCGACGAGGAACAACGCGGCGGCTGGATGATTCTGAAGCCGACGAAAATCGGCTGCCGGTCCTTCATCGGCAACGGCGCTTACGTGCCCAACGGCGCCGCCGTGCCAGACGACGTCTTGATCGGCGTGCAAACCCGCACGCCGGACAACGGGCGGCTCAATTCCGGGCAGACCTGGATTGGCTCGCCGGCCATGCTGCTGCCCGAGCGCGAACGATTGACCGGTTTTCCCAAATCGCTCACGTTCCGCCCTTCGTGGCGGCGGCGGCTAGCGCGCGGCCTCATCGAAGGCTTGCGCATCGTCCTGCCGCTGGCATTGGTCATCGCCACCGGCTATTTGATTGTGGTGCTGGTGATGCCTTACGCCGCCGAGAACGGCTGGGGGCCGAAAGTGGCAAACGCCCTCGCCATCGCGGGTTGCTTGTATGGCATCGCCTCGTTCCTGCTGGTCGTGGCGCTCAAATGGATTCTCATTGGCCGCTACCACCCCTGCGCGCGGGCGATGTGGACGCCGTTTGTCTGGCTCAGCGAGGCCGTCACGAACTTATACGAGTCGCTCGCGGTGCCGAACCTGCTGGATTTTCTGCGCGGCACGCCGATGCTACCATGGGCGTTACGCCTGCTCGGCACCAGGATCGGCAAAGGGGTTTATCTGAACACCACTGACCTGACCGAGTTTGATTGCGTGAGCATTGGCGAGGAGGCGGAATTGAATGCCTGGTGCGGACCACAAACCCATTTGTTTGAAGATCGCGTGATGAAAATCGGCATGGTCGAAATCGGCGCGCGGACGACCATCGGGCCGCGCACCACGATTCTCTATGACACGCAGGTGGGCGACGGGGTTGTCATAGGTCCGCTCACGCTCGTTGCCAAGGGCGAACGCTTGCCGGCGGCAACACGCTGGGAAGGTTCACCCGCCGCTCCGGCCGATGAAAAATGAAAACCGCGCTGATCTATCACTGGCCGGCAATGCCACCGCTACCGCCGCCCGGCCAGCCCGTGTTGATTCGGGTTGCCACCACGCAGCCTCATCAGACAGCCCGTCAGGAATTGCGAACGGCATTGCGCCAACTGCTTGCATCATGGAGTCGGCTTTCCCCGGAACGATTGCCGCTGTGCGAAACCGCAGCCGGCCCGGTCTGGCCGGAACCCATTGGCGGACATGGCTTGGACATCAGCCTTTCCTATGCCGACGGCGAAGGCTGGATTGGATTGATTCGCGGGGAATGGATCGGCGTGGATATCATGCGGATGCAACATATCCCCGAAGCGGAAGAGGTAGCGCGAAATTATCTTGAACCCGCTGCCCTAGTTGCCATTCAACAATCAACGGATCCTGCCCGGACATTCGCCATGGCCTGGACCGAACGGGAAGCCCGCCTGAAATGCCTGAAACAACCACTATCCGAATGGTCCGTCACGCAAGCATCAACAACGGCTCGATGCGCAACGCAAAACCTGATGCATTCCAATGGTTGCATCCTCACCGTGGCAACCAAACCTAGCGCCAGAAATGCTTCGGGTACTTCCGCGCCAGCTCTGATTTGATCTTCGGATAATGCTCGCGCCAAAAGTTGGCCAGATCCTGCGTCACCTGGATTGGCTTCATACCGGGCGTCAAAATGTGAACCGTCACCGGCACGCGCCCGAGCGCCACTTTCGGCGTCTGGTTCACGTCGTAAAGCTCCTGGATGCGCAACGAGATGAACGGCGGCCGGCCGGGCTCATAATTTACCTTCGGAGTGCGGCCGTTCGGCAAGGTGAGCCGCTCCGGCGCATGTTTATCCAGCAGCTCGCGTTGCACGGCCGAGAGCCACGACATCACCACCGGCTTTACTTCGCGCTCCTTGATGTCTTTGTAACTTACCGCGCCGTGGCAAAGCTGTGCGATGATATGCTGCTTGTCCTCGTCCGTAATGGCGGGCAATGACAAATCCGGACACTGCTGGCACAGCAGGTTCAAGCGCGCCAACCACTGCTCAACACTGTGGTCCCAGTTTGGCAACAGCAGCCGGCCGGCGAAAACCTCCCCGGCAAGCAGGCGCGCCGCCGCGTCAGCGGGCGGCGGGTCAATGCGTTTCGCCGCCAGGGCCAGATCGCGGAACCGTAAAAGCTCGCCGGCAAGAACGCGTTTCTGCTGCGCGTCAAACTGCACCTGCAACTCGCTCTTGAGGTCGTCGGGAAACAGTTCCTTGAGCCAGTCGGCCTCGATGGCGGTGGCGAGTGACAGGATGGTGTTCACCTCGTTATCGCGCCCGCCAATCTCGCGGATTTCCGCGGTCACGAAGAGCGGGCTGTGCTGCACCTTGCTCTCGCGCGCCAGCACGCCGCGGCGGCCATGCACCAGTTCGCAGCGCAGCGTCCCTTGATCCAGCCGCCGCGTCACCCGATCGCTGAAACCGATCAGGATGCACTTCTGCAAATTCTCGTCCTTCACCTCATTCGGCCGCGTGTCGAGGCCCTCGTCTTTGGCGATGCGGAGAAACTGATCAAACAGCGGCCCGACTTGTTTCGCCGTGACGGCGTGGATTCCAAGCTTGCGGCACGCGTCCAGCCGAAACTGGTTGTTGAAGGCAAAACTCCATGCGCGCATGAGAATCCAGAAATCTGACGATGCCTTTTCGCCAAGCAAATCTTCCCGCGCGGATTCAACATCCTTGCCGCAATTGCGCAGCAGCAGGTCACGCCCCTGGGTGAGCGCCGCGACGAGGCACGCCTGATGCACACAGCCGTATTCCTGCGCCGCGAGCAGCATCCGCGCATATCGCGGGTGCAGCGGAAACGCCAGCATCTTGCGCCCGACCGCCGTGATCTTCCCGTCGTGAAGCGCCCCCAGGTCCGCCAGCAGTTCCTCTGCGTGCGTCAGCGATATTTCATCCGGCTTTTCCAGCCAGCGGAACGCGCGCAGGTCCGCCACGCCCGATGCCTTCAACGTCAGCACCACTTCGGACAGGTCGAGCCGCCTGATTTCCGGCATCTCATGCGGCGCGCGCTCGTCGTGTTCAGCGCGCGACCACAGCCGCACGCAGGTGCCCGGCGCGGTGCGGCCGGCGCGGCCCGTGCGCTGATCGGCGTTCGCCTGCGAAATCCTTTCAATCAGCAGCGTGTTCAATCCGCGGTTCGAGTCGTACCGGGCGATCCGCGCGAGACCGGAGTCGATCACCAACCGAACGCCGTCAATCGTGATGCTGGTCTCCGCCACGTTCGTGGCCACCACCACTTTGCGCTGCTGGTAGCGCGCCACCGCCGCGTCCTGATCCTTCGGCTGCAGTTCGCCGTGCAGGGGCAGCACGATAAAGCCTTTGGCCTCGCTCGTGTGGCGGATGGCCTCGATGGTCTGGGAAATTTCAAATCCACCCGGCATGAAGACCAGCACGTCGCCCTGACCGTTCGCATTGACAAACCGGGAAAACTCCGCCGCCGCCAACTCCCACACCGGAGGGCCGTTCAATCCGACCCGGTGCGGCAGATATTCCACCTCGACCGGAAACGTACGCCCCTCGGACGACAGCACGGAACAGGGCGTGAGATACTTTTCCAGATCCCCAGCATTCAAGGTCGCCGACATGACCGCAAGCATGAGGTCGGGCCGGTGCCGTTCCTGCTGGTCGAGCGCCTGGGCCAGCGTGATATCGCCGTAGAGGTGTCGCTCGTGAAATTCGTCGAACAGGATCGCCGAGACACCGCGCAACTGCGGATCGTCCATCATCTGCCGCAGCAAAACGCCCTCGGTGACGAACCGGATCCTGGTTTTTGCCGAGGTGACATTCTCAAAACGAATCTGGTAGCCGACCTCTTCACCGAGCTTCACGCCCAGCTCGGACGCGACGCGCTTGGCGAGCAGGCGGGCGGCGAGGCGGCGAGGCTGTAAAACGACCACCTGACCGCTGCCAAGCAGACCATGCTTCATGAGCATCTGCGGCACCTGCGTGGATTTACCGGAGCCGGTGGGCGCGGAGAGGATGAGCCGCCGGTCGGTTTGCAGCCGCGCGATGATGTCGCGCTCGATTTCGTAGATGGGCAGACGGTCGGCCATGAATGCGGACAGCTTAATGGTTCCGGCGGCGATGGAAAAACAAAAGCTCGGTCAGCCGTAAATAAATTTCTGTTTCACAACAAATTCAATAGCCCTGCATCCGTGGACGTCGAGGCACATCCGGCGGACAGAATGATGAAGCTTCGCAGCCGCCGGTCACGCCAGCACCCAGCCGGGCCTGATTTCCTCATCCAGCGGCGGCAAGGGCGCGTTGGCCAGCAATTTTCTTTCAGCGAGAATCCCAATCATGGCGGCGTTATCGGTGCACAAGCCCGGTTCCGCAAGCCGCAGCGTCAGACCCTGTTTCCGACAGGCACGCTCAAGATCGCGGCGCAGGGCGCGGTTGCAGGTGACGCCGCCAGACGCCGTCACGCAGCGGACGCCCTCGCGCAGGGCGGCCCGAACGGTCTTTTTCACGAGCACTTCCACGATGGCCGCCTGGACGCTGGCGCAGAGGTCGCAAACTTTTTGCCGGTCAGCGAGCAAATCGGGATGGTCGCGGATGAAATAACGCACGGAAGTTTTCAAGCCGCTGAAGCTGAAGTCGTCATTGGTGTCGTGGATCAATGGACGCGGGAAGGCGTAGGCGAGCGGATTCCCCGACTCGGCCAATTTGTCAATGACCGGGCCGGCGGGGTAAGCGAGGCCCATGAGCTTGCCGGTCTTGTCGAAACATTCGCCGGCGGCGTCGTCGATTGTTCCGCCGAGCACCCGATGTTTCAACTCGGATTCCACGAGCACCAGCAGCGTGTGGCCGCCGCTGACGATGAGCGAGACGTTCGGCTGAAAATTTGAAAAGTCGGCCGCGGGAGGATCGCCGGAAATCCACGGCGAATACAGGTGCGCCTCGTGATGGTTGATGCCGATGAACGGCTTCTGCAAGGCATATGCCACCGCCTGCGCGGCCTTGAAGCCGACGAGCAGCGCGTTCGGCAACCCTGGTCCCTGCGTGGCGGCCACGGCATCCAATGCCGGCATCGAAACGCCGGCCTGGCCCAGCGCCGACTGCGCGACGGGCAAAAGATTCTTCAGATGTTCCCGCGCGGCGAGTTCCGGCACCACGCCGCCATATTCCGCGTGGAGCTGGATCTGCGAGGCGACAATGTTGGCCAGAATTTTCCCGTCGCGCACCACGGCGGCGCTGGTTTCATCACAGGAAGTTTCCAGGGCCAGAATCGTCATTCGTCGCAGGGTTGAAGGTTTGAGGCGCGGAACCGTCAAAATGCCGCACCGGTTGAACGCGCATCATTTCGCCGCCATCTTGCCCGGCTTCGTCGAGCCGGTAACCTGATCGTAAATCAAAAGCGCCTTGAGCAAATCCTCGGCGCGGTTGAACTGCTCATCATGAACGGCCTGGGCCCGGGCGCGATCAGCGGCGGGCAGCGACTGGATGCTGCCGGCCGTGTGCTGCATGAACAGCACGGCTTCCTCGTAATCGGTTATGGGCACCAGAATGTCAGGCATGATGCCGCGCTGGTGAATGACATTGTGGGCCGGCGTGTAATATTTGGCGACGGTCAGCTTGAGCGCAGAGCCGTCATCGAGCGGGAAGATGGTCTGGACCGAGCCCTTGCCGAAAGTCCGCTCGCCCAGCACCACCGCGCGGCGCAGATCCTTGAGGCAGCCGGTGACGATTTCCGCCGCGCTGGCGCTGCCAAGATTGGCGAGGATGACGACGGGAATACCTTTCAGCTCGTCGCCCTCGCCCTGCGCATAATATCTTTCCAGCGTATGCCGGCCCTCGGTGGAGACCACGAGCTGTCCGCGCGGCAGGAATTTCTGGCTGACCTCCACAGCCTGCTCCAGCAGACCGCCGGGATTCCAGCGCAAATCCAGGATCAATCCTTTCATGCCCTGCCGCTTGAGCTGGTCCAGGGCGGTCTCCAGATCGGCGGCCGTCTGTTCGCCAAACTGCACGATGCGGACATAGCCGAGCTTGTTTTCTGACAACGGAAATTCCTTCTGGTCGTTGATGTCCTTGACCATATCCATCTGGATGACGGCCCGCGTCAGCGTGAGCTCCTTCACCGCGCCGGTGGACGGACGCTCGAGGGTGATGGTGACCTTGGTGTCCGGCTGGCCGCGCAGCAGCTTGACCACGTCGGTGAGCGGCTGCTTGTCAATGCTGACGCCCTCGACCCGGACGATCCGGTCGCCGGGCAGGATGCCGGCGCGGGCGCCGGGCGACCCCGCCATCGGCGCGATGACGGTGATATGACCGTTGAGCAATTCCACCGTGATGCCCAGCCCGCCGAACTGCCCTTCGGTATCGTCCTTCAGTTCCTGAAATGAATCGGCGTCCAGAAATTCGCTGTGCGGGTCAAGTTTGGCCACCATGCCCTTGAGCGCGGCATACGACAGCTGCTGGTAGGTCAAATCCTTGCCGTCCACGTATTCCTTGCGGATTTTCTGGAGGGCGTCGGAAAAGATTTCCACGTTCGCCGACGCGGTGTCGTCGTCGTTCGCCGCATGGGCGGAACTCAAATAAATCTTCGCCCCCACCGCCAGATTCAACAGCAGCGCCGCGATGACCAGAATGAAAATGAAACGACGGTTCATGGCTGGGAAACTACCACAAAGGCCAGGGGACGTCAGGAATTTATCAACAGGGAGGCCACCAGGGGCAAATCCCCCGGCACCGTCACCTTGGGGTTCGGCGACGCGCCCGGCACCAACCGCACCGGCTGGCCGATCAGCTCGCACGCCGCGGTGTCGTCGGTGAGCACGAGGCCTTGTTCACGCGCCGCGGTGATGGCGCGACGGATGACGGCCACGCGGAAGGTTTGCGGCGTCTGAACCGACCAGAGTTTCGAGCGGTCCACCGTGCGCGATATAATCCGGCCATCCACCGTTTCCTTGATGGTGTCCACCACCGGCTGGGCGGCGACGGCGGCGCCGGTTTCGCGGGCCGCGGCGATGGTGGCGGCGATCAAGGCCGCATCCGTGCAAGGCCGCGCTGCATCTTGAATCGCCACGATTTCGGTTCCGGGCGAAACGGCGGCGAGGCCGTTCCAGACCGAGTCCTGCCGTTCCGCGCCGCCGGCTACGAGCCGGAACGGTTTTTGAAAATGGCATTGCGCCGCCAGCTCGGTGAATTGCGGCTGCATCCCGTCGCGCACCACGAGGATGATCTCATCCACGCACGGGGCATCGTTGAATTTTTTCCAGGTGTGCGCGATGACCGGGCGGCCGGCGACTTCGAGCCAGAGCTTGTCCACGCCCGCGCCCATGCGCTTGCCTTGGCCGGCGGCGACGAGAATTGCTGCAATCATGGCGACAGTCTAAAGTCCAATGTCCGAAGTCGGGAAGCCAAAACTCCGACCGGTTGAACAGCAAATCCCCTTCGGGAAATCGCCGGAACGGTTTCGGGGGCGGTCTTTGGCTGGTTCGGAACGGAATCCCCCTGCGGGGATGAATTTCCCCCCGCACTGGCTAAGCCCCCCCCTGCGCAGATGGTTCTAAGATCATCGGGGACGGTTCTAAGCCCGCACTGGCAAAAATTACTCCGCACTGGCAGTTCGAACATGCGCACTGGCTGGCCGAACAGGCGCCCTAGGCCTGATATTGTCCAGTATTAGGACACTCTGGGCTGGTGGGGGTTGAATGGATGTCGCGCGATGGGCGCGAAGGGGGGCAAGGGCGGGGATCCCCAACCAATTTCTCGAAATAATCAGGCGGCCCGGCAGTCGAGAACTTTCAACTGAACATTGCGGCGGCCGTTGAACTCATTCACCGAGGGGGCGAATGCCAGATCGAATTTTCCCACGGGCAGCGAGCCGTCGCCGGCGTTCCACCAGACGGCTTCGTGGGTGACGGCGCCGTCGGTGACCCACAGTTTGACGTGCTGCTTGTTTGCGCCCATACGCTGGAGCGGCTTTTTGTGCGCGAGTTTCAGGGCGCAGAATTGCACGGCGGGATTGCCCATGCCGGTGGGCTTCAACTGCTCGAGCTCATCCAGGGAATCCAAGGTGATTTCAGCCAGGCCCACTTCCGCGTCCAGCCGCAGGGGCGGCTGCAAATCCTCCGGCTTCAAGGCGCGCCGCGCGAGGTCGTTCAGCCGGGCGCGAAACTGGTCCACCCGGTCCGGCGCGATGCTCAGGCCGGCGGCCATGGCGTGGCCGCCGTGGCGCAACAGCAGGTCGTCGCACTCGCGCAAGGCGGCGGCGAGGTCGAACCCGGCAATGCTGCGGCCGGAGCCGCGCCAGTTCCCGGCGTCGCCGCCCAGGATGATGGTCGGGCGGTAAAATTCCTGAAGGACGCGGGAGGCGACGATGCCGACCACGCCGATGTGCCAGAGCAACCGTCCCTCGACGATGACAAAATCAGTCTGCGGATTGAATTTCGCGCGCACGGCGCCCGCGGCTTCGTCGGTGATGCCGCGCTCAATGGTCTGGCGCTCGCGGTTCCGGGCATCGAGGTTTTGCGCCAGCGGGGTGGCTTCGGCGAGGTTTGTCGCGAGGAGCAGTTGCAGGGATTGCTCGGCGGTTTCCAGCCGGCCGGAGGCGTTCAGGCGCGGCGCGAGCTGGAATCCGACGTCGTGCATGCCGAGGATTTCCGGCGACTGGGCGACGGCTTTCAGCGCGATGATTCCGGGCCGCGCGGTGGCATTCAGTTTTTCCAGGCCGGCGGTGACGAGGATGCGGTTTTCGCCGGTGAGGGGCACGAGATCCGCGATGGTTCCGAGCGCAACCAGATCCAGCAGCGGCCGCAAATCAAATTCCGCCGCGCCGGGCAGGCCGGTTTCGCGGCCGCGTTTGACCAGCGCGTGCGCGAGTTTGAAGGCCAGGCCGGCGGAACAGAGTTCCTGGAAATTCTGGATGTCACCTGACAGTTGCGGGTTGACGAGCGCCACGGCGGCGGGCGGCGGGTCGGAAACTTGATGGTGATCCAGGACGATGACTTCCACGCCCTGTCCGTGCAGCCAGGCAATGGTGTCCACGGCGGTGGAGCCGCAGTCGACGGCCAGCAGCAGCTTCACGGGAAATTTCTTCAGGCAGTTCTCCACGCCATCGCGGCTCAGGCCATAGCCTTCGTCCAGCCGGTTCGGCAGATAGGCGTCGGCCGACCAGCCGAGCCGGCGCAGGACTTCAAGCAGCAGCGTGGTGGAGGTCACGCCGTCCACATCGTAATCGCCAAAGATGACCAGGGGTTCGGCCTGCCGGTGCGCGAGCAGCAGGCGCTCGACGGCGGCGGCCATGTTCGGTAGCCGGAACGGGTCGGCGAGATTTTTTAGGCGCGGCTTTAAGAAGTTTCCGATGGCGGCCGGCTCGCTGAAGCCCCGGTTCACCAGGCATTGCGCGAGGAGCGGGGAGATTTGCAGTTCCGCCGCGAGCTTCCCCGCGAGCAACGGCTGCGATGGCGCAGGCAACCAGCGGAATTTCATTTGGCGGCGGATTTTTCCCGCCGGGCGGCGGTGACGGAAAGCGCAATGGCCACGGCCAGAATCGCGGCGACCACGAGCAGTGAGGTGGCGGTCGGGATTTTAACCTGAAACCATTGCGGCGCGTGGTCGTGCGGGTCGAGGAGCATTTTGGCGCCGATGAAAACCAGCACCACCGCCAGGCCGACCGCCAGGTAACGAAACAGCCCGATCGCGCCGGCGAGCAGGAAATAAAGCGAGCGCAGGCCAAGAACGGCAAAGACGTTGGAGGTGAAAACGATGAAGGCTTTCTGCGTGACGGAGAAGACGGCGGGGACGGAATCCACGGCAAAGATGAGATCGGTCGTCTCCACGAGCAGCAGCACCAGCGCCAGCGGCGTCAGGGCGCGCCGGCCGTCCAGGCGGGTCAGGAAGTTTTGCCCGGCGAATTGGGACGAGACGGGAAACAGCTTCCGCACGAAGCGGATGACGGGGTTTTTTTCCGGCTCGATGCTTTCTTTTTTGGAGAAAAACATTTTCACGCCGGCCAGGACAAGGAAGGCGCCGAAGACATAAAGCACCCAGCTGAAATTCTGCACCAGCGCGGTGCCGACGCCGATCATCAGACCGCGCATGACGAGCGCGCCGAGAATGCCCCAGACGAGCACCCGCCGCTGGTATTCCGCCGGCACCTGAAAGGCGGTGAAAATGAGTGCGATGACCAGAATGTTGTCGAGCGAGAGCGAAAGTTCAATCAGGTAGCCGGTGACGAACTCGGTGGCTTCCTCGCGGCCGCGCAGGAAAACCATCAGGCCGGCGAAAAGCATCGCCAGCGCAAACCAGACGGCGCTCCAGCCCAGCGCCTCGCGAAAGGTGACCGCCCGGGCACGGCGGTGGAACGCGCCCATGTCCACCGCGATACAGGCGAGGATGAACAGGACGAATCCCGCCCAATGCCAGGGGGTGATTTCGGTCATTTTAGATTTACGATTTACGCGCCGGCGGCAAATCTATTCGCCCATCGCAAACCGCCCATCGCAAACGACTCAGACCTTGGCGGCGGGCGCATTTTGCACCGCCACCTGGGACGCGCCGATGCTGGGGCGCTCACCCTTGTGCCACCAGAGCACAATGACACTGGCGATATAGATGGATGAATAGGTGCCGGTGACAATGCCGATGAGAAACGTAAAGGCGAAGTCGTTGATGACCCCGCCACCCCAGATGAACAGTGACATCGTGGCCAGAAACACCGTGCCGCTGGTGATGATGGTACGGCTCAGGGTCTGGTTCAGCGCCTGGTTGATGATGTCCTTGAACGAACCCCGCACACCGAGCTTCAGGTCTTCGCGGATCCGGTCGAAGATGACGATCTTGTCGTTGATGGAGAAACCGATGATGGTCAGGACCGCCGCGACGACGGTGGCGTTGAACTGGCGGCCGGAAACATAGTTGGCAATGCAATACGCGCCAATCGTGAGCAGCACGTCGTGCAGCACCGCGATGACCGCGGCGACCGCGAACGAAAACTCATAGCGGAACGCCACATAGACGAGAATGCCGAACATCGCCATCAGCGAGGCAATGATGGCCGACTGCTGGATTTCCTTGCCGAGCGTGGCGCCGACTTCCTGGCGGCCGGCCACAGTGTATTTCGCCTGCGGAAAGGCCTTGCCCAAGGCAGCCTCGACTTTGGCGGCGGAACCGCTGGAGGTGGTGACACGAAGTGTCTCGGAAGACTCGCCCTTTTGATATTGGATTTGCGCGTCCTTTTCGCCGATGGGCGCGAGCACGCCGCGGATTTCCTTTTCGTCGTATTTCTGCGCGAAGCTGAACGTGGTGCTATCACCGCCGAGGAAGTCCACGCCAAACAGCTTGTCACCCCGGGTGATGCCGAAGCCGAGCGAGACGATGACAAACAGCCACGTGACGATGAACAACGGCTTGGCCGCGCCCATGAAATTCACCTTGGAACTGCGGATCAGATGCAGCATCGGCATGGATTTCATGATGTTCCGGTCCACGAGGAAGTTGAAGATCAGCCGCGTCACCACGAGCGCGGTGAACAAACTCGCCGCCACGCCGATGGTGAGCGTGACGCCGAAGCCCTGGATTTCGCCGGTGCCCTTCCAGATCAATATGATCGACGAAATAAGCGTGGTGACGTGCGAATCGAAAATGGTGCCGAACGCGCGGGCATAGCCGGCGTCGATCGCGCCTTTTAGCGACTTGCCCTTGGCCAGTTCCTCGCGGATGCGCTCGTAGATCAGCACGTTCGCGTCCACCGCCATACCGACGGTGAGCACGGCGCCCGCAATGCCGGGCAGGGTGAACGTGGTCCCGACGGAGCACATGACGCCGAGCAAAATGATGATGTTGGTGATGAGCGCAACATTGGCCGCAAGACCGGCGAAGAGGTAGTACACCAGCATGAAGCCGGACACGAACACCACGCCGTAAATCGAGGCCTTGATGCCGCTGCGGATGGAATCCTGACCCAACGTCGCACCGACGTCGCTGGCATAAACGATGTGCAACGGAGCCTTCAGCGGGTTTTGCAGGACATTCGCCAGTTCCTGCGCCTGCTCGATGGTGAAGCTGCCGGTGATCTGGCCGTTGCCGGTTTCGATCGGGCTTTGAATGTTGGGCGCGGAATACAGGTCGCCGTCCAGGATGATGGCGAGGCGGTGGCCGACATTTTCACGCGTCGTCTGGCCGAACTTTTTGGCCCCGTCATCCGTCAGCGTGAAATCAATCTGCGGTTCGCCCAGGTTGCCGCGGACGACCATCGAGCTCTTGATGATGTCGCCGGCGAGACCGTTTTCGGGCTTTTTCTTGACGACCACATATTCGATCTTGGTCTGATTGTTGGCCAACTGCTCCACATGCTTCTTCAATTCGTAGCCGACCGGAACCGGTTCATGCACTTCGCCGGAGCGTTCGTCCACGATTTCGCCGCTGCGCTCGTGCACCATGCGGAACTCCAAAAACGCGGTCTTCTGGATCTGCTGCTTGGCGCTTTCCTTGTCGGATTGCGAGAGGCCGGGGAGCTGGATGAGAATGCGGTTGCCGCCGGCGGACTGGATGATCGGCTCGGCGACGCCAAAGCGGTCAATACGCTTGCGCAGCACCTCGACGGCCTGGGAAAGCGCCGCGCTGGTGACTTCGGAGCGCTGGCGGACATTGTTCGTGTCGGCGGAGAAGAGGACGTTGGTGTCCATCTCGACGAGGAACGACGTGCCGCCCTGCAAATCCAAACCGAGCTTGATTTTACCCGCCGCGTCACGCTGAAGATGATTCAGAATGAACGTATTCGGGTAAAGCTGGTTGGCGGCGGGGATGAACTTGAAATATTGCTGGAGGCTATTCGTGCCGGTGGCCGTTTGCAGCGCGATAAACTCATTGTTCGTGCCGGCCTTCTGAAACGCCTTGGCCTGTTCCAGAATGTTGGTGAACGTGGCGTCGCGATTGACCGCGCGGCGGCCAAACTCCTGCACCAAATCGCGCGAGGTTGGCGGATAAACTTCATACAGCGACCACACGATGATCGCGATGACGAGGAGAAAACGGCCCAGGTTGTTGCTTTTCATGGCTGATTATAATTACGATTGCGTGGGAGTGCCCGGTTCGATGATGGCGGTGATGGCTTCCTTGGTGATTTCAAACTTGGCGTCGCCGGAACGCAGCGTTACCTTCCGTTCCTTCACCGTGACGATGGTGCCGAGAATGCCGCTGGCCGTGACCACCTCGTCGCCGGACTTGATGGCTTCCAACAGCTTGCGCTGCTGTTTGGCCCGCTGCTGCTGCGGACGGATGAGGATGAAGTAAAAAATGACACCGAACAGAACCATCATCGGTATCGGGCTTTGCAGGATGCCCTGCAGACCGGTCGGCGCCGGGGCGGCGTCCGCCAGGATTCCAGTAAAACAATTCATGTGCATAATAGAAAAACGGTCGGACAGTTTAGATAATGAACGGCAAAGGGCAAGATTTATTGACCGCCAGACTTGCGACCTGAAAATGGCAGCCGGGAAATTGCCTTGCTAAACAATTGAGCGTGGTCTATTTGCTCTTTTCAGCCAAACAATTGGTTGGGTATGCGTCGAGGCGGATATAAAACCTGGTTGTTGCCGGCAATCTTCGTGATTGCGGCCGGGGAGTTCATGCTGGATTTGGCCACCCCGCTCGGGGTGTCGGACTGGCTGCTGTATTTCATTCCGCTGTTGTTGTCCTCCTACGTGGGCAGCCGCCATTTCCCCTACCTGCTGGCCGGCTTGTTTTCCATGCTGAATCTGGCTGGCTTTTACCTGTCGGCGTCAGGCGGAGTGAACCCCAACTATGCCATCATCGGGCGGTTGATCGGCATCGGGGCCTTTTGGGTGACCGCTCTGATCATTTCGCGGTTCAAGGCCAACGAGGAAAAGCTCCGCCTCACCGACCGCGCCCTCAAAACCATCAGCGAATGTGACAAAGCGCTCGTCCGCGCCACCAGCGAGCCGGCGCTGCTGCAGGAAATCTGCCGCGTGATTGTGGAACAAGGCGGTTACCGGTTGGCCTGGGTGGGTTTCGCTGAGAATGACGCCGATAAGACGGTGCGTTTCGCCGCTCGCGCAGGCTGCGACGAGGGTTATCTGGAGCAAGCCAGAATAACCTGGGCCGATACCGAGCGGGGGCGTGGCCCCACGGGCACGGCCATACGCACCGGCCGGATTGTCGCCTGCAACAACATGCTGACCGATCCCCTACTCGCCTTCTGGCGTGAGGCGGCCCGCCAGCGCGGGTTCCATTCCTCGATTGTGCTGCCGCTGCAAAACGCGGGCAAAACCTTCGGCGTGCTGACCCTTTACGCCGGCCAGATAAACGCCTTCCAATCTCCGGAAATCGAACTCCTCAAGGAACTGACCGATGACCTGGCCTTCGGCATTCATGCCCTCCGCACCCGCGCCGAACACCAGCAGGCGGAGCAGACGCTGCAGGAAAGTGAGCAGAAATACCGGAGCATCTTCGATCAAGCCCAACTCGGCATCTTCCAGTCCACGCTGGACGGACGGCTCATCAGTGTGAACGACGCCGCAGCCGTCATGGCCGGCTTTGAATCCCCCGCCGCGATGGTGCAAGCCACCAACGACATCGCGGCCCAGCATTTCGCCAATTCCGACCAGCGTCCCGAGATTGTCCAAGCCGCCTGCCAGTCCGATAAATCCGTTCAGCGCGAACTCGAGTTCCGGCGCCGGGACGGCACGCCCTTTCCCGTCAGCCTGCACATGCGCGCCGTCCGCGGCCCGAATGGCGAGGTGAAATTTCTCGAAGGTTTTGTCGAGGACATCACCTGGCGCCGGGAAGCGGAGAAGCGGCTGCGGGAATCCGAACAGAAATACCGCGGCATCGTGGAGCAATCGCCCCTGGGCATCTACCAATCCACGGTGGACGGCCGCCTGACCAGCGTGAACCCCGCGCTCGTCGCCATATTCGGCTTCGCCAGCGCGGAGGAGATGATGCTCGCCAGCGACAACCTCTCCGCCCAGCGGTTTGTCCATGCCGGGCAGCGCCAGGAGATTGTCCGCGCCGCCTGCCAGTCCGAAACCTCCGTCCAGCGCGAGGTCGAATACCGACGCAAGGATGGCACCCCCTTCCCCGCCAACCTGCATATGCGCGCGATCCGCGGCCCGGCCGGGGAAATCATCGCCCTCGAAGGCTATGTGGAAGACATTTCCCAACGCAAACAGTCCGAGCTGGCGCTCCAACAAACCGAGCGCAGCTACCGGGAAATCTTCAACGCCGCCAATGATGCCATCTTCATTCATGACGCGGACACCGGCGCCGTCCTCGATGTGAATGAGTCCATGTTGCAACTCTACGGCTTCAGCCGGGAAGAAGCTCTGCGGCTGACTGCGGAAGACGGCAGCCAGGGAATCAGCCCCTACTCGGCGGCGGAGGCCAGACAATGGATGATCAAAGCCATCAACGAAGGCCCGCAGGTCTTTGAATGGCATTCCCGCAAGAAAAGCGGCGAACTCTTCTGGGTGGAGGTGGCCCTGAAACACGCCGACATCGGCGGGCAACGCCGCCTGCTGGCGATTGTTCGGGATATCACCGACCGCAAAAGGAATGAGGAGGCGCTGCAACACACCAACACCCGCATCCGCCACCTTAACCATGTCCTGCATGCCATCCAGGAAGTCAGCAAACTCCTCAACCGCGAAAAGAATGCCGGTGACCTCCTGACGGCCATCTGCCGGAGCCTTGTCAAAACCCGCGGCTATGTGACTGTGTGGGTGGGCCGGCCGGATACTGAATCCAAGCGAGTGTTGGCCATCGCTTCGTCCGGGCCCGACTCGGCTTTTCTCAAACATGCCCCCATCACCTGGGACGACACTCCGTTTGGCCGGGGCCCCACGGGCACCGCCATCCGCGAGCGTCGCACGGTGGTCTTTGATGACATTGCCCACGACCCGCGGTTTGCCCCCTGGCGTGATATCGTGGTGGCGACCGGCAGCGCTTCAGTCGCCTCCATTCCCATTCTCCACGGCGAGCGGCTGTTTGGCGTGTTGACCATAAAAGCGGATCGCCCCAGCGCCTTTGACGCGGAAGAAATCTCGCTGATGACCGGCCTCGCGGCGGATGTGGCCCGCGTCCTGCAAAGCTTCGAGGATGAATCCCTCCGCCGGCTGTCCGAGGCGCAGTTGCGCAAACTCTCCCTCGCCATCGAGCAAAGCCCCGTCTCCGTGGTCATCACCGATCCCAAGGGCTTGATTGAATATGTGAACCCCAAGTTCACCGAAACCTCCGGCTACACCTTCGCCGAGGTCCGCGGCCAAAACCCCCGCGTGCTCAAGGCGGGCAATCAGCCGCCGGAATTTTACCGGCAGCTCTGGCAGACCATCACCGCCGGGCACGAGTGGCACGGCGAATTCCAAAACCGCAAGAAGAGCGGCGAAATTTATTGGGAAACCGTCTCCATCTCACCCATTACGGACAACGAGGGCCGCATCACCGGCTATGTGGCCGTCAAGGACGACATCACCCGTGACAAGCTGGCCGAGGAACAAATCCTCGCGCAGGCCGGCATGCTCAATCTCGCGCACGACGCCATCTCCATCCGCGACCTCGATGACCGCATCACCTATTGGAACCGCAGCGCCGAGCGCATCTTCGGCTGGAGCCGCAGCGAGGTCATGGGCCGGATCCGCCAGGACATCCTCCACCTCGATTCCTACAAAGCTTCCGAGGCCCGGCGGCAGCTTTTGGCGGAAGGTTATTGGACCGGCGAAACCATTGCCCGCACCAAGGACGGCCGCGAACTCCTTTTGGAAACCAGTTGCACCCTCGTCCGCGATTCCCAAGACCAGCCCCAGTCCATCCTGGCCTTCAGCCGGGACATCAGCCGGCAGCGCAAGCTGGAGAATCAAGTCGCCCACACCCAGCGCATTGAAAGCCTCGGCACCCTGGCCAGCGGCGTGGCGCACGACTTGAATAACATCCTCACCCCCATCATGGTCTCCGTGGGCCTGCTCAAGGAGCAGACCACCGATCCGACTCTGGGAAAATTGATTGCCAGCCTCGAAGCCAGCACCAAGCGCGGCGCCCAGATCGTGCAGCAAATCCTCACCTTTGGCCGCGGGCTCCGGGGTGAGCGCATCCCCTTCAGCCTTTTGCAAGTCGCCCGCGAAGTCCAGCAACTCGCCCGCGAGACTTTCCCCAAGTCCATCCAGGTGGAAGTCACCGCGCCGAACAATTTGTGGATGGTCATCGGCGATCCCACGCAGGTCCACCAGGTCTTGCTCAACCTCGCCATCAATTCCCGTGACGCCATGCCCGACGGCGGCAAGCTCACCTTCCAGATGGAGAACCATGTGATGGACCAGATTTACGCCGACCTCAATCCCGAAGCCCGGCCCGGCCCGCACATCCTCATTCAGGCCACCGACACCGGCACCGGCATCAGCCCCGACATCATCGGGCGCATTTTCGATCCCTTTTACACCACCAAGCCGCCCGGTCAGGGCACCGGCCTCGGGCTTTCCACGACCTTGGGGATTGTTAAAAGCCATGGCGGCTTCATCCAAGTGGAAAGCCAGCCCGGCCGCGGCACCAACTTCAAGATTTATCTCCCGGCCAAAGACATCATGCCCGCCGCCCCAGTGACGCCCGAGCCGCCCGGTGGCAAACTGCGCGGCCGCAATGAGCTCATCCTCTTTGTGGATGACGAGCAGACCATCTGCAGCACCGTCAAGAAGACTTTGGAACGCTTCGGCTACCGCATCCTCACCGCCGCCAACGGCGCCGAAGGCGTGGCCCTCTATCAGGTTCAGGGCGCGGACATCGCCGCCATCATCACCGACATGAACATGCCCGTCATGGACGGCCCCACCATGATCCTCGCCCTGCAAGCCATCAATCCGCGCGTGAAGATCATCGGCTCCAGCGGCATGACCGGCAGCGAGCTCGTGATCAAGGCCACCCGGGCCGGCGTCCGCCACTTTATCCCCAAGCCCTACACCGCTGACGAAATGCTCCGCACCCTGCGCGAAATTTTGGATCAGGACGCGGGCCCGGTTTCGGGCGCGGCATCCGGCGGCAAAGGCTGATCCCCAAACAGCTTCACCTCCAGCTCCTCCCCGCAATAGAGGCAGCGCGGCAGCTTTGCCGAATTCATCCGGCCGCATTTGGGACAGGGCTGCGCCTTGGGCGGTTGCGCCCGGCCATCCAGCCGGCCGTCGCGCAGATCAATCTCCCGCACCGTATTGGCCAGCACCTCGTCCGCATAGCCGTGCTCCTTCTTCAGCAGCGTCCACAGCGCTTCCGTGATCATCAGCACCCGGTCCAGGTCATGGCGCAAAAGCTCCGTCTCCGTCTTCGCCTCGCGCGCGCTGGCCTGCGCGCTCGTCGCATCCTTCTGCGCCTGCCACGAACCCGACTGCGAATAGCCTGAACCGTAGGAGTTGAACATATAGATAATGGGGTTAAGCCCGCACTCTAGGACCGCCCGCGCCGATTGCAAGCGATAATGGAAATTTTGGCCCGTCTTCCCGCGTGAATGGGCTTGGTGATGGGACGGAATGGCAATGTTTCACGGCATAACTTCATGATTTCGTCGCATTGCTTCATGGTTTCGTCGTATTACCACATGGTAATGTCGGGTTTCATCATGGTTTCGGCGCATTACCAATTGATAACGCTGCATTGCTTCATGGTTTCGCCGCATCACCACATGGAAACGCCGCGTTACTTCATGATTTCATGGCATTGCTTCATGGAAACGACACGGAACATCATGAAAAAATGGCGTTAAAAACCCGTTCTGCCGCCGCCGGCATGGATTTCGCCGGAAAGCGGCTTCCCCAACAGGCTAAACCAGAACAGTTTGACTGATAGCGCAACGTTAACGTAAATAGTTGAAGATATTTCTTTACTAAATATATTTATTCTGATACTTTAACTTTAAAGAAAAAGACATCTCAACCAAGGCAATGTATTGATTCAGTACGACCAGCCGGGGATACGGTACGATGAGGGCCATCAATTCGATGAATCAGAAAATATTGACCCTAATAACGGAGTTATTATGCCACTATTTAGAATCGGGCTTGGGTTTGCGAGAATGAAGGGTGAGGATCTGGATGATTTTGCCACCAAGGTCTGCGGCTGTCTCACCCTCAACGCGTCCCTGTTCACCGGCCTGCCCGCCAGCGTGGCCAACCTCGGCATCGCCCAAGGGAATTACCACACTGCCCTCTCGAATTCCAAAAACGCCGGCACCATTGCCACCGCCGACAAAAAAGCCAAACGCCTCATTCTCCTCGGCCTCCTCCGCCAAGATGCCCTTTTCATCCAAGGCATCGTTGGGATGACCGCGGACAATGCGCGTTTATCCGGCTACGACGTCATCGTCGGCGGTTCCCATGGCCCCGTGCCCGTGAGCACGCCCATCATCCTGAAAGTGTTCAACGTGGCGCCCGGCAAGCTGGGCGTGAATGTCAAGGCGCCCAAAGGCTACAAATCGCTCGAGTTCCGCACCACCGTGGGCACTGCCGCGCCGGTCCGCGCCGAGACCTTCCCCTCCACCCGCGACATCGTGCTGGAAGATTTGGAATCGCTCAAACTCCACGCCGTCCAATGCCGCGCCGTCTTCGGCAACAAACGCTACAGCGAATGGAGCGATCCGGTGAGCCACACCACGACCTAGCCAAGGCAGAAACTAGCAGTCAGAAGGCAGAAGCGACCACCCGCCGAAAGCGCCATCGTCACAATCCCGTTGGGATTGTTCTAAACCGGCAGCTTCACCGCGGAAAAATGTTTGCAAAATCAATAGACTCATCGATAAATATGGTCTAAATGCGCTTTTTCCCACGCTGCATTCAATCCCCAAAAATCCCCCTCAATGGGGTCTAAAAAGTCATTTATGGCAACCGCTGGCAACCGAATCTGGCCGCCTGCATTGCTCAATTCCGCCCCGCCCCCCGTTTTCGTCCTCGGCTTCGATTTTCATTTTCAGGCCTCAAGTTTCAGCCCGATTTTTTGCTGCCGGTAAGCCGAAGGTGAAATTTTCTCCGCCGCGCGGAAGGCGCGGCCGAAATTGCTGTAGTCGGAATAGCCGCACAGGTCGGCGATGGTGCTGACGGGCAGTTCGGTGTGGGCGAGCAGCCGCCGCGCTTCCTCGAGCCGGCGGTGCTGGATGGCCTGGGCCGGCGTCTGCCCGGTGGCGGCCCGGAAATGGGTGTAGAACGTCTTGGTGCATACGCCCTGCGTGTCCCGGATCAGCTGCTCCACGCTGAGATTAGTGCAAGCGTGATGGTCAATATACTCCAGCGCGCCGGTAATATCGCAAATCTCCGCCCGTCGCAGCCCGGTGGACTTGCGCACATGCAATTCCATCGCCTCCTGCAGCACCGGTTCCGGCGGGGCGGGTTGGCCGCGCATCATCTCGCCCAGCAAAGTCATGGCGGCCCGGCCGATGGCCTGGGCATCGGGCAGCACCGTCGTCACGGCCAGCTCACTGGCCAGCGCCAGGTCGGTGCCGTCCACGCCCACCACGGCGATGTCTTCGGGCACCCGCAACCCCAGCTCGTGGCAGACGCGGATGAGGTAGCCGCCGCCGCCATTGCTGGGGCTGATCACCCCGCTGGGCTTGGGCAGTGCGCGCAGCCAGGCGGCCAGCCGCGCCGGCACGGGCGTCACGGGCATGTAGGGGTCTTCCAGCAAAGCCGGCGGCACCGGTTCATACAGACAGGCCTGGCCGGGCTTGGCGGGCCGGACCACTTGATTGAAGATTTTCAACTTCAGTTGATGAGCGGGGTCCACCGACAACACCACTTGGGCGATGGAGCGCAGCCCCTGTTGCCGGAGATGTTGCGCGCCGGTTTGGATGAAGGTGGCCCGGCTGCCCAGGACGACCGCCACGCCCGGGCCGGGCTGGGAGGCGAACATGTTGACCGTCGGCCGGGGGAGAAATTCCACCAGGGTTTGCAGGGTATCTGATTCCAGTGCGCAGAGCAGGCCATCGGGATTCCATATCCGCAGCCGGTCCAATTCCCTGCTGTTGGCGTCGACCTCGTCCGGGCCTTGGTGGGTCAGGTGAAAGGCCCGGGTGATGATGATATTTTGCTCGGTGTTTTCCGTAAAGGCCAGCGCTCCCAAAATGAGCCGGCTGACATAGGCCGAGCTGACATGGGTCAGCAGGGCGACTTTGTGAGCCGGTGGCAGCATGGGGAAGCTTACCAGTAAAGACCAATCCTTTACAAGCGCAGTCCTATCTATTTCGTTTCCCCACTGGTAAAGTGGCGGCTGAATCATGAAGTCCAATCCGGTGAAACTCAGTCCGCTCCGGCCCAAGCGCGTGAAAAAGCCCGCGTTGAAATCCCGGCCGGCCAAAACCCCCAAGCCGTTCAAGCTCACTTGCTGGGCTGATTATCTCGGCTGAATCCAGGCTTTAGCTGCCACCAAAAATCAAACAGTTCAACCAACCAAAAAAACACAACCGACAAACCGTATGAAAATAAAATCAATCCTGACCGCCGTAGTCGCCGGCTTCATGGCGTGGAACGCTTCCGCCAGCGTTTCACTCTATGCCGAGTATCACCTTGGCGAAGCCGGCTCGCTCGGCACCAACAAAAAACCGCAGGACAGCTCCGGCAACGCGAAGAACATTGACACCGATATTAGTGGCGCCAACGCCACGGTCGGCACCACCGGCCTTTCGGCGCCCGGCTCCACCGCCTGTCTCGACACCTCGGGCACGGGCAATGAGGGCTGGTATGCCAACACCGCCATCTACTCCGGTCTGGCCACGGACAACATGGCTTTCGGCATCTATGCCAGCGCGGCGGCCAACACCACGGCCACCCGCGGGGACGTTTTCATTCTGGGCGGCGGCACTGGTGCCTACAAGCTGTCGCTGGATGCCAACGGCTGGGAGGCGAGCGCGAACAACGTGGCGTATATCGGGCCTTCCGGTGGCGTGTCGGGTTCGTTCACTGCGAACACCTGGGTTCATCTCGCCCTGATCCGCTCTGGTGGTGTGACCACTCTCTACATCAACGGCGTCGCCCAGTCCGGAACCTACGCCACCGCGCCGGTGAACGACAAGCCACAATTCAGCGTCAACCCGGGCGGTTCCACCTACTTTGACGGGCGCCTCGACGAAGCCCGCGTCGTGACCTTTACGGCCGGCGAAACCACCGCCAACATCCTGGCCGTTTTGCAAAACGGCATTACCACCCCAGGCAATGACAGCGCCTGGACCAGCCTCAGCGGCGGCAGTTGGACCAACAGCGCCAACTGGAGCGGCGGCACCATCGCCAGCGGCACCAACCATACCGCCAACTTCCGGTCGCTGACCTTGACCGGCAACACCACGGTCACGCTGGACGGCGCGCTGACCATTGGCAACCTGCTCTTTGGCGACGTGGGCAATACCTACGGCTGGACGCTCAACACCGGCAGCGCCGGGCCTCTGACGTTCGCCGGCAGTCCCTCGGTCATCACCGTTAGCAACCAGACCGCCGCCATCAGCGCAACGATTGCGGGCACCGGCAGCCTGACCAAGGACGGCACCGGCACGCTCACCCTTTCTGGCGCGGGCAGCAGCGTGGGCAATTTCACCCTGGCTAACGGCGCCACGACGATCACGGGTGGCGGCTTGACCATTTCAGGGGGCAGTGATGCTACGATTGGAAACACCGCAGCCCAAAACACCACGCTCACCCTCAATGGCGGAAATATGACTTATTCAAGCGCCAGGTTAAGCGTGGGCACCGCCGCCAACACCACCACCGTCAATCTCACCAGCGGCACATTGAGTCTGGCGAATGCGGTTTATATTGCCAATACCAGTGGCAGCTCCATTGCCAACATCAACATCAACGGCGGCACCTATTCCAACACAAAGAACACCGCGGAAGCCATGGCCGTCGGCACGTCCGGGTCGAGCACCGTCACCCTGTCCTCCGGCAGCGTCAATCTTTCCGCAGGTGGCATGATCGTCGGCTATACGTCCGGCTCCACCGGTGTATTTAACCAAAGCGGCGGCACTTTCACCCAGGGCGGGTCGGTGGGCGTTATTATCGGCAACTCGTCGGGTTCAACCGGCACCGTCAATCTCAACGGTGGCACCTTTACGGCCATGGCAATAGCAAAGGGCGGCGGCACCGGCAATTTCAACTTCAACGGCGGCACGCTCCAGGCCGGCGCCAGTTCCGCCAGCTTCATGTCGGGCTTGACCTCCGCCCATGTTCTGGCCGGCGGCGCGGTGATTGACGATGGCGGCAATGCCATCACGATTGGCCAGGCCTTGTTGGCCGGCGCTCCCGGCGGCGGATTGACCAAGCTCGGCAGCGGCACGCTGACCCTCGGCGGCGCCAGCACTTACACCGGCAGCACCGTGGTGAGCAATGGCACGCTGGCCCTCACTGGTTCGCTGGCCTCGACGAACATCATGGTTCCAGCCGCCACCACCCTTGACGTGTCCGGTGTTGGCGCCGGTTACCATCTGACCACGGGTGAAACTCTTCAAGGCCTCGGCACGGTGGTCGGCCCGGTGACGGTGGATTCCGGCGCAACATTGACCGTGGCCGGCACAACGGGCACGACGGTCGGCTCTTTGACCAGCAGCGGCAATCTCACCTTGAACGGCAACACGGTGTTGCGCCTCAGCAAGACCGGCGGCACGCCGACCAGCGACACGGTGGCCGGCTTTGCCACCTTGACCTATGGCGGCACGCTCACGGTGTCCAACATCACCACCGATGCCAACACGCTCGCGGTGGGCGATACCTTCACCCTGTTCCCCCAGGGATCGGGCACTTATGCCAACAGTTTTGCCGCGTTCAACCTGCCCGCCTTGCCGGGTGGATTTAGCTGGGACACCTCCTTGTTGTCTTCCAGCGGACAGATCACGGTGGCCTCCACCCCGGTCACGGCTGTGCCGGTCTTCAATCCGGTGGCGGGCGGCTACCTCGGCGCGCAGACGGTGACCATCAGTTGCGCGACGCCGGCGGTGACCATTTATTACACCACTGATGGCACCACGCCGAACAACACGTCTCCGTCAGGAGCGAGCGGGCTGACGGTCAGCGTGCCAAACAACGCGACCCTGACGATTCACGCCTACGCCCATACCAACGGCTGGGTGGACAGCCCGGTCAACAGCGCGACCTACGCCACGGCATCGCAGGGCACCTGGTCAAATCTGGCGGGTGGTTCGTGGGCCGGTGCGGGCAACTGGATGAACGGGATCATTGCCAGCGGCAGCGGCATCACGGCGGACTTTAGCACCCTGACCATGACGGCCAACACCACGGTGACGCTGGGCGCCCCGGAGACCATCGGCAGAATGTTGTTTGCCGATCAGGGCGGCACTTACAATTGGACGCTTAGCGGCAGCGGACCTTTGACGCTGGACGCAGGCGCCAGCCAGCCGGTCATTTCGGTCGCCAATACCAACACCACCATCGCGACGGTGCTGGCGGGCACGAACGGTCTGATCAAGAATGGCGTCGGAACGCTCACTCTCACCACCGCCAACTCCTACACCGGTTCAACCGTTATCAGCAATGGCACGTTGCAGGTGGGCAATGGCGGAACGACCGGCGCGCTCGGTGCGGGGGACATCGTGGATCAAGGCACCCTGGCGTATAGCTACAACAGTTCCACCACGCTCTCTTTGCCCTCGGGCAGCGCCCTCACAGGCAGCGGCTCGCTCACGGCCACGGCGGGAGTAATCCAGTTCAATGGCAACCTCGGACTTGGCGGCAGCCAGACTATCGCCCAAAACGGCGGCGTTACCGCGTCCTTGTATAAGGGGCTGGAACTGGTGGCGACGAATACCACGCTGACCGCCTCCGCCCTCACGCTGACCGGCGATGTGGGCAAGCGCAGTGCCGATGGTGGCAGCCTGACGCTGGACACCAGCGCGGCCAATGGCGCGATTGATTTGAACATTTCATTGGGGCGATCCAATGTCTGGTATCTTCCGGCCAGCTTCACCGCCAATGCCGGCAGTGGAACGATCAATGTGACGGGAACCGGTCCCGCCAGCAGCGGCTGGCGCAACACGCCGGTGACCCTTGCCGGCGCGGTCAACCTCACTGCCGATGTGAGCTGCGCTTCCAATGTGACGATTAACGCCACCGCCCCCGGCAGTGTGTCGGGCGTTCTGTCCGGTGGCATGTCGCTCACCAAGACCGGCAACAGCACGTTGACGCTCACCGCCGCCAACACCTACACCGGCAACACGATGATCAGCGCGGGCACCCTGGAATTGGATGGTTCCCTTGCCAGCGCAGCTATCGCCATCAACGGCGGCACTCTGGACGGCACCGGCTATATCGCGGGCGCGGTCACGGTCCAATCGGGCGGCACCCTGGCTGCCGGCACTGCCGCCAGCATGGGCACTCTGACCATCAGCGGCACGCTCGGCTTCGGCGCGGGCAGCACCAACGCGATGCGCATTGACAAGCAGGCCGGCCCGGCTTTGACCAGCGATCTGCTCGCGGGCATGGCTGGCGCCACTTATGGCGGGACGCTCAAGGTGACCGCCACCGGCGATACCCTCGCGGCGGGTGACACCTTCTACCTCTTCAGCGGGAGTGGCTACTCCGGCACCTTTGCCCACCTGAACCTGCCGGTCTTGCCCGCCGGCTTGAGCTGGGACGTGTCCGGCCTGCTCTCCAGCGGCAGCATCACCGTGAGCGCCAACGCCGCTACCCCGGTGTTTAATCCCCCAGGGGGCAATTACATCTTTGCCGGGCCTATGCCGGTGACGATCACCTCTGAAACCGGCGCGACCATTCACTACACCACCGATGGCAGCGACCCGACCACCTCCGGCACGGTGCTGTCGGGCGCCAGCCCCGTCACCGTCACGTTGCCGGCCAACACCGCGAGCCTCACCATCACGGCTTACGCCGTGAAATCCGGCGAAGGCAACAGCGCCAATGTCAGCGCGACTTACACGACCATTGACCGGCCCACCTGGATCAATCCCAACAGCGACAGTTGGTCCGGCACCTACAACTGGTCGAATAACTTCGTCGCCAACGGCATTGGCATGACGGCGGATTTCACCACGCTGACGTTGACCGCCGATACCACCGTGACGCTCGACACGCCGGCCACCGTCGGCCACCTCGTGTTCGGCGACCAAGGCAACGCCTTCAACTGGATTCTGGCAGACGGCGGTGCGGGCGCGCTGACGTTGGACAACGGCACGAACCTGCCGGTCATCACGGTCGTGAACACCAATACCACCATCGCCGCAGTTTTGGCGGGCACCAGCGGCTTGGTCAAGGACGGCGCGGGACACCTGACCCTCAACGGAGCCAGCACCGTTTCTGGCGCGACCGTGGCCAAGACGGGCATTCTCGAAGTCTTGAGCCGGTCCGGCGATCAGCCTTATGTCGTCACCAACGGGGGGACGCTTGAGATCGGTTACACCACCGCCGGCGGCTATGCCAATACCGGGATGAAAATCTATGGCGACGGCGCGGCGGCCACCACCGGCTTCTATCTGGCGGGCGGCCAGAGTTACAACTGCAACGGACAGATCCAGTTGCTCGGCGCACCCACCACCATCCGGCAATACGGCACCGGCCTGGCCGGGATCGGCATGTTCGACATCAACGGCAATGGTCTCTGGTGCAGCGCCGCCGCTTCCGGCTCGGCCATTGACGCCAACGTCCAGATGATCAGCCGCGGCTACGGCATGAGCGCGACGATTGACGCCGGTGCCAATACCGCCACCGGCGACCTGGTCATCAACGGCCCGCTCAACGCGGGAGCGCTGGGCTTCTACAAGCGCGGCGGCGGCTCGGTGCGCCTGAACGGAGCCGCTTCGGCAGGCAATGTGGCGGTGCAAGTCAAGGCGGGGTCCGTGATCTGCGGCACCACCGACTGCCTCGGCACAACCGCGACTGTGCCGGTTTCTGCGGGCGCCACGCTGGATCTCAACGGCTTCAGCCAGACGGTGTCCAGTGTGTCGCTGGGCGGTGCCTTGAAGATGAACCTCAACCAGGGCGGCACGCCCAATTGCGACGTGCTGACCGTCACCGACGGCAATCCGCTAACCTTGGCCGGTACGCTGACGGTGACGAATGGTGGCGGCACGCTGGCGGGGGGCGACACGTTCACGCTGTTCAGCGCATCCGGTGGTATCACCGGCGACTTCACCGCCACCAACCTGCCGGCGCTGGGGGCCGGCTTGGCTTGGAACTGGACTCCGGCCAGCGGCGTGTTGAGTGTTATTGCCACCGGCCCCAGCGGCCCCGCCTCCATCGCCAGCAGTGTCAGCGGCGGCACCTTGAACCTCACCTGGCCGGCCGGCCAAGGCTGGCGGCTGGTGAGCCAGACCAACAGTTTGTCCACCGGTCTGGGCAGCACTTGGGGCACCGTGCCGGGCGTCAGCGATGGCAGTGCCGCCATCACCATTGACCCGGCCAAGCCCACGGTGTTTTACAAACTGGTCTTTCCGTGATCAGATTATGATAGTCATGGCCGGGAAAGCGCCTGCTTTCCCGGCCTTTCGGTTTAACCTGTCCGTTTTATGATTAAAAAGACCCGTTGGATCATTGTTTGGTTGAGCCTCGCGGCTTGGAATGTCAACGCCACGGTGGTCGTCCAGGCGTGGTATCACCTGGGAGAGACCGGCAGTCTGGGCGCGAACAATCTCCCGCAGGACACATCCGGCAATGGATTTAATTTCTCCGGCGCCATGCCGGCAACTACCTACCCGAGCACGAATACACCCACTGGGCTGCTGGGTGGCTCCGGCTTCTTCAGCTCCAGCTCGCTACGCTTCGGGAGCAACGGCGTCTGCGGTTTCTGGGGGGCCGGCTATACCACCTCGGCGGACAATTTCGGCATCGAGGCCTGGGTCAAGCCCTTTGCCGGCGTCGGGAACGGCTGGATTCTGGCCACGGGTGGCGGCAACGGCAACCTGGTGCTGCAAGTCAACAGCGGCAAGTATGCGGCGTCGCTCAATAATGTCACTTATGTCAATAGCGGCGCGGTGGCTGTCAACACCAACCAATGGACTCACCTGGCGCTGGTCGTGACCAACGGCGCGGCGCGGATTTATGTCAATGGCGTGGTGCAAACCGGCTCCGCCACCGGCGTCACGGCGGGCAGCACCACGCATTTGGGCGTGACCAGCGGCGGTGCCACCGGATTCATTGGCCTGATTGATGAGGCGCGGATTTTCACTTTCGCCGCCGGGCAGTTCAGCACGAATGACCTGCTGCTGGTCACGGGCCCCGTTCCGACCAATCTGCCGCCGTTCCTCCTGACGCAACCCCAGGACCAGATGATGAGTGCGGGGGATTCGGCCGTGTTTGACGCCCCGGCGGGTGGTTCCGCGCCGCTGACCTGGCAATGGTATTCCGGCTCCACGCTCCTTTCAGTGTCCACCAACTCCGCGTTCACGTTGAACAACGTGACCACCAACCAGGCGGGGGGCTACTTTGCGGTAGTCACCAATTCCTGGGGCAGCGTCACCAGCCAGGTGGCTCAACTGGCCGTCAATAGCTACCTCACAATGACGCCGGCCACCACGCCTAATCCCGGCCAACAGGCAATGATCGGGCGCAAATACGGCATGTTCTGCCACTTCGGCATCAACACCTTCCTCAATTTGGAATGGTCCGACGGAACCTATTCGCCCACGAACTACGCGCCCGCCAGCGTGGACCCTGACCAGTGGGTCCATACGGCTTACCTGGCCGGCATGAGGTATCTCCTGTGCATCACCAAGCACCACGACGGCTTCTGCATGTGGCCCAGCGCCTACACCACTTACAGCGTCCAGTATTCCGGCAACACCAACGACATCGTCCGCCTGCTGGCCAGCGCCTGCGCCAAATACGGCGTCAAGCTGGCCTTGTATTATTCGCTCTGGGACCGGCACGAGCCAAGTTACAACGCCAATTTCGATCCCGGCTATATCGCCTACATGACCAACCAGCTCACGGAATTGATGAGCAACTACGGCCCCATCTGCGAACTGTGGCTCGACGGCAGTTGGGACAAGCCTAACACCGCCTGGCGGCTCCCGGTGATTTACGACGTGGTGAAGCGGCTTCAACCCGATTGCCAGATGTCCGTCAACTGGACCATCGGCGCGCCCGGCAATGTGGACAGTTCGGTGGCTCCGGCCAATCAGCAGAACGGCTATCCCATCCGCTATTTCCCGAGCGATTTCCGTCTGGGCGATCCTGACCTGCCCGCGTTTCCCGACCCCAAGCTATTCACCAAAGCCACCGCGCCCTCGAACACCTACTACCTCCCGTTTGAGTCCACCATCACCCTCTCGGCCAACAACAACTGGTTCTATCATACCGGAGACACTAACACCAAGTCGCTCGGCACCCTGGAAACCTGGTGGAACCAGGCCACGGCCCAAAGCAACCTGTTGGTGCTGAACGCCGCGCCCACTCGCGAGGGAGTCCTCCAGCTCTCCAACTCCAACACGCTCATGCAATTGGCCTACCGCCTCGGTCTGGCTCCCGGCCAGGCTTTCCCGCTCAACCTCGCGGAAGGCCAGCCGGTCGCAGCCAGTTCCGTCTGGCAAAATGACCCCGCCAACAACGGCCCCGCCCTGGCCGTGGATGCCGACCCTAATTCCCGCTGGGCTTCCGGCCCCGCCGGCACGACGAATGGCTGGCTGGAAATTGATTTTACCAATGCCACTACGTTCTCGCGCATAATCATAAACGAGTATCTTTCCCGCGTGCAGTCCTTCAATCTCGCGTTTTGGACCGGAACGGCCTGGCAGACCATCACCAACGGCACCACCATCGGCGAATCGGCGCGGTTTGACTTTCCACCCGTGACCGGCTCCAAACTGCGCTTGAACATCCTCCGGTCCACCGACGCAACCTCCATCTACATGTTCAAGGTGCAGGCTTCAGCGACCGGTGTTCCGGTTTTGCACGGCAGCCTGTCTGGCGCCCAATTCGTGCTCACCTGGCCCTTCGGCGCGCTTCAATCGGCGACGAATGTGACCGGCCTGTTCACGGACGTCTCCAATGCCAGTTCACCTTGGACCAGTGCGCCCGCGGGCGACACCCGGTTCTTCCGCTTGCGATACTGATGATTGCCAGCCGCCAAACCCACTATTCGACGACATGCACGATTGGCTTAAAAGAAAAAACCACCGTTCAGAATGATTGAACCGACCCATGACTTGGTGCCCGCCGCCACGACGGAACGATTGGCCTACAACCTGACCCAGCGTGAGTCACAGGTGCTTGGCCTGCTGGTGAAAGGGTGCAGCAGCCAGCAGATTGCGGACGGCCTTGGCTTGAGGTTTTATACGGTGACCACGCATTTGAAACATATCGAGACCTCTGCAAAACTCTTTTGAACGGATGAATTGATGATGCGTCAGAGAACCATGCAAACGACGACCAACGCACAAATGGGATTGCTGGACAGCCTGATGATTGCCACGCCGACGAATGAGTTTCTGGAGCGGTTGGA
>CAIXBQ010000004.1 GCA_903917705.1 uncultured Verrucomicrobia subdivision 3 bacterium
GCAACGTGTCCAAAGAAATCTCGTCTTTGCCTTCACCCGCAAGGTGAACCGATACCAGCGATGCAAATGTGCTCATCACCCCCAATTTTATTCACACTTTCACCCTTTGACCACCACTTCAATTGCGGACATTAGGTTCAAAGTATTTTAGCGGGCAGGCGTTGCTCCCGGGGGAACCGGAGGCGGGCGACCGGCGGCTCAAGCGTGGCCTTCATCCACGAGCAGCACCAGCCATTCGTAGCAGTTCAGGCTGGTTTTGAACACGATCTGCGGGCTGCACTGGTCGTCGGGGGCGGCGATGGAATATTTCAACCGCTGCCAGCGTCCATCTGTTTGCAGGCAGGAGATGGAGCGGATGGCGCCGGCATTCTGCCAGCGGAGCGCGAAGGTGGTCAGGAGGTCGGTGCCGAGATTGGCGAAGCTGTAAAGCCATCGGCCCGGGCTGGCGGGGTCCTGCTTGACCAGCGAGATGCCGTGCTGCGGAATCACGGGCAGGGCCTTGAACCGCCCGCCGCTCAGCCAGGTCAGGACGCCGTGCAGCCAGCGCCGCCGGGCGTGGCTCCCGAAGAGCCCGCCCTGCATGTCGGAGTTCTGCGCGTAAACGGCGATGCGGCCGCCGTGCGCATTCTTGTACAGCGCGGTGCCGATGTGTTTTTCGCCGAGCATGTCGCAGAAATAGCTGGCCGCCACGGCGCGCGGGTCGAGGAGCTCCACCTCGTCCCAATCCGAGCCGCGATGGGGCACGCGGATTTTGGTGACGCCGGGAAGCATGCCGTCCGGATATTCCTCGGACTGGATGCCCTGCTTGCGATGGCTGTTCACTTGAACGCCGAGCCGGTCGGCCAAGCCGCGTTCGGCGATCATCCGCGCCGCGCCGCTGGTCATGAGCACGGCGCCGGACAGGATTTTCTTCAGCTCGTCGTCGCTGGCGATCCAGACAGTGGCCGCTTCCAGCAAAACCACGGCGGAGCCGGCGGCGGCATCGGCGGCGGTCTGGTAGTTGTGGGGAATCCCCATCTCCGCGAAGACGGAATCCAGATGGCTGCCGGGGGCCATGTCGAAGTAGTCGGCCTTGGCGGGCAATTGGGTCTTGCGCGCGACATCCTTGTCGCTCAGGGCGACGAGGCCGTGGATGGGCCAGCTTTTCAGGCCGAGCGCGGCGATGGCTTCCATGCGCGGCCGGGCATGGCGGAAGAGCGGCACGGTGGTGGGCTCTTCGGCCAGGGGCGAGCCGTCGAGGTCGTTGACGGCGGCGGTGATCATGGGCAGGCCCATGAGCTGGCCGAGCAGGAGCGAGAGGGTGCTGTGCGCGGTGGATTTCGCCCAAGTGGTGTAGCGGGTGTTTTCCAGCTCGGGCGCGAAGTCGCAGTGGTTTTCGCCGAGCGATTGTTCCACCACCTGGACCTGGGCGATGATGTCCAGCAGCCCGGCGCAGGCGGATTTGGGCGGCGAGGTGGTGCCGGTGTAAAGGCCGAACGTCGGGCGGATGAGCGGCTTGAACCGGCCGGCGAAATTGCCGAGCACCTTTTTCCAGTCGCGGCCCTCGAGGGAATGGATATCCGTGCCGGAGGTCATCAGCGCGACGCGGGTGTCCGGCGAGGCGGCATGGACCTGATCGCTGATCCACTGCGCGAACGCGGCCATGTCGTCGCCGAGGAAATCCAGCCACTGGTTGCGGAAGGCGGCCGGCGGGCCGGG
This sequence comes from uncultured Verrucomicrobia subdivision 3 bacterium, assembly GCA_903917705.1. Taxonomy (GTDB): domain Bacteria; phylum Verrucomicrobiota; class Verrucomicrobiia; order Limisphaerales; family UBA11358; genus UBA11358. The sequence goes on from CAIXBQ010000004.1 coordinate 1,699, forward strand.
CTGCAGCACGGCGGCCAGGATTTCTTCGCGCGTGAACTCCCGTCCCGCCCGCGCCGCAAATTTCTTCAGGTGCAGGGGACAATAGCAGAACATCCCCGGCGTGCTGTGGTTGTGCAGGCGGAAATCGTCGTCAATCCAGAGGATGTCCGGTTGGGTGCCGGCCCAGCCGCGCAACATCTTGGCCATTTCCTCACGATAGACCGGGTCTTCCGGGCAGGGGGAGCCGTGCGAGGTGTTGCCGTGGTGGTCCACCATGTACTGCTGCCATTTATAAAGGGAACGGAGGTCGGTGTTGGAGGTGGTTGCGCCGAGCAGCTGCTGGAAATTCAGTTCGAAACCGAAACCTTCGCGGCGGATGCGCGGGGCGACGATGTCGCGCATCCAGTCGATCCACGCCTGCTGGCTCGCCACGTCCACGGGCAGGGCATAGTAGGTGTGGCGGAAGGTGTTGACGAAAAACTGCACGCTGTCGATGTCCGCCGCGTGGCCGAAGCGGACCAGTTCCTCGAGCCGCTGGTCGGCCAGCGCCTGGTCGCCCCAGGCGGGTGCCCAGGGCAGAAAGTAGCGGAAGCTGATGCGGGTTTTGCGCTGTTTGCCGACCGACGGCGGCAGGGTTTTCGGGCCGGCGTCGGCGGCGGAGATCTGGCCGGGGAGCATCAGGGCGCCGGCGCCGGTGCCCAGCAGGCCGAGAAATTCTTTGCGACTAAACTTTGAGCCGGATTCCATATCGAAATGATTCAAGCCGGCGCCGGCGGGGAGCGCCTAGTGCTTCTCGGAGCTTTTGGCGGCCTCCATGAGTTCCCAGAACTTCGGGTTTTCCTGCAGGGCCTGGTCTTCGCCCATCTTGATGCCGGAGCGGAAGAAGAAATCCTTGAGGGTGTGCCGGCTCATGATGCGGTGCACGAGCACGCCCAGCGGATGGCGCTCGAAATAGACGCGGTAGTCGCCCAGGCGGAACCGGTGCAGGATGTGGCCGTCGCTTTCGAGCTTGCCGAAATCCTCCAGCTCGCTGCCGATGACGTGCTGGGGCAGGCCGCGGAAGTCGCCGAGGATCTGGAGCTGCAGTTCCTTGGGCAGCCGCGCGAGCTCGGCGGCGCTGGTCGGCGTGAAGATGATTTGAAAGGTGTTCATCAGATTGACAGGGCGGAATCTATCGCGCCCGGCCCGCCTCCGCAAGCGGGCAGTCGCGGCTGCAATTCAAATTGATACGGCCGGCGAAAGTTGTTTTACTTCCCGCCAACACATTTCGCCACCATGCCAAACAACCTGCTCCCCGCCAAACTGTTCATCACCAACCGCCAGCGCCTGACGCAATTGCTGCCGCCGCGCTCGGTGGCCGTGGTCAACGCCAACGACATCCTGCCCGTCAACGCCGACGGTTCGCTGCCGATGATCACCAACTCGGATCTGTTTTATCTCTGCGGCGTCGAGCAGGAGCAGTCCATCCTGGTGCTGAACCCGGACGCGGAGGACGAGAAGCACCGCGAAATCCTGTTCCTGCGCGAGCCGTCGCCGGAAAACGAATTGTGGGAGGGCCACAAGCTCACCCGCGACGAGGCGCGCGCGCTCACCGGCATCCAAACCATCTTCTGGCTGGCCGAATTTCCCCGGATGTTTCACCGCCTGGTCTGCGCGAGCGAACATGTGTATCTGAACAGCAACGAGCACAACCGCGCCGTCGTCGAGGTGGAGTCGCGCGACGCGCGGTTCATCGCCGCCCTGCGGCGGCAGTATCCGCTGCACGATTTCCGCCGGCTCGCGCCGCTGCTGCACCAGTTGCGCCCGGTGAAATCGCCGGAGGAGATCGCGCTCATCCAGAAGGCGTGCGACGTGACCGACGCGGCGTTTCAGCGCGTGGCGAAGTTCACGAAGCCCGGCGTGCGCGAGAGCGACGTTGAGGCCGAATACGCGCATGAGTTCATTCGCAACGGCTGCCGGTTCGCCTATACGCCGATCGTCGGCAGCGGGCTCAACGCGTGCTGCCTGCATTACACGGCCAATTCCGCCGTCTGCCGCGCGGGCGAGCTGCTGCTGCTCGACGTGGGCGCAGCCTACAAGAATTACAACGCCGATCTCACGCGCACGATTCCCGTCAGCGGGCGGTTCTCGCGCCGGCAGAAGCAGGTTTACAACGCCGTGCTGCGCGTGATGCGCCAGGGCATCATCAACCTGAAGCCGGGAAAACTGGCGAAGCAATGGCAGAAGGAGGCGGAGCAGTTGATGGAAAAAGAGCTGGTGGACCTCGGCCTGCTGACGCTGCGCGACATCAAGAAACAAAACCCCGACAGCCCGGCGGTGAAAAAGTATTTCATGCACGGCCTCGGCCATTCGCTCGGCCTCGGCGTGCATGATGTGGTTCCGCCGTACCAGCCATTCCAGGCCGGCTGGGTGATGACGGTCGAGCCGGGGATCTACATTCCCGAGGAGAAACTGGCCGTGCGACTGGAGAACGATGTGGTCATCAAGGACGACGGCAACGTGGACTTGATGGGCCATATCCCGGTGGAGGCCGACGAGATCGAGGCGTTGATGCGGAAACGATCCTGACCGGCGGCCACCCGCTGCGCCTGCCGGCTCGCTTGCGTCCGGCGGTTTTTTGACTAGGCTTTCGTGATGAAAGCTTTCTTCAAAACGGTCCTAGTGCTGGCTTGCGCCGTCGCCGGGATGATTCCAACGCGGCTCTCCGCCGCGAAAACGGAAAACTACGCCGTGGTGATCACCGGCCAGACCCGGGCGCTGGACGATTGGGCGGCCGTGGCGAAGACGTTGTGCCGGAAACATGACGCCACGCTCGTCGTCGCCGCCGGCAAGCTTGAAGCGTGCGAGGCGGACTTGAAGCGGCTCCAGCCGCGCTACGTCAGTTTCGTCGCCCGGCCGGAGGAGATCACCACGGACACCGTTCGCGAGATCCATCAGCTTTCGCGGCGCATGGATGACGATCCCTTTGCGGATTTCATGTGGGGCATTGTCACCGGCTGGGACGCGGCGGACGCGCTGCGCATCGCAAAAACTTCCAAGCCGCTGGTCGTCCACACCGCGCTCACGACCACCGGCATGAATTTCGACCTCCTCGACGCCGGGTTGACCATCAGCGACGGCCGGCGCGGCGAATGGACGCTCAAGGAAAAAGGGCACACCACCATCGGCACCGTCACCAACCTGCCCGCCAGCTCGAGCGACGGCCTGTTCCGCGAGTTTTGGGAAACCCACGACGTGGATTTGTTGCTGACCTCCGGCCACGCCACGCAGGTGAATCTGGAGATGTCCTGGTCGCTGGGCGCCATCGTCTGCGCCAACGGATTGCTCTATCCGCTGGACCGCGTGGATTTCCGGCAATGGGTTCGCCGGGTCAGCCGCGGCACCGCCTCCGGCGGTTACTGGTTCGCCAGCACCAACTGCGTGACGCTTCGCCAGGAATGGGCCGCCAACACGAAAATTCAACCGCTCAAAGCCTCCACCCATCCGAAAGTTTTCTTCGGCGTGGGCAACTGTCTCATCGGCGACACCCTCGGCATCCGGGATTCCATGGTGACCGCGTGGCTCGGCCGCGCCGGGGTGGATCAATTCGTCGCCTACACCATCCCGACGTGGTATGGCAAGGGCGGCTGGGGTGCGCTGGACCTCTGGCAGGGCGCGGCGGGCAACCTTTCGCTCGCCGAAGCCCTCTTCCTAAACAACCAGCGCATTCTCTGGCGGCTGCAAAAGGAAAATCCCCGCCTTCTGGAAGTGTCCTGCCCGAATGAAGACCTGAATTCGCCGGATGACCATGCCGCCATCGCTGAAATCGAACGCGCGCCCAAGGACCAACAGCGCGACCAGCTCGGCATGGTCTATGACCGCGACGCCCTCGTGCTTTATGGCGACCCGCTCCGGGACGTTCGGCTGGATGCCGCGCGGCAGCAGGACAAGGTGAATTGGAGTTGGGAAAAGCTGTCCGGCGGCGGTTTGGAGCTGAAGCTCGCGTCGCGGGACGGATTTTCCAGCGACGCATTTCCCGTGCTGCTGCCGCAGCGGATGCGCGGCATGCAGGTCGTGGCCGGGGGGGAATTCAATCCGGTGTTGAACGATGAATTCATCCTGTTTCCCGATCTCAAGCTGGCAAAGGGCGGGGGACTGGTTGTCCGGATTGCTCCCGCCGTGCCGGTCTCGAAGTGACGGCGAGTGATTTCATTTCGGCCCGCCGAGATTCCGCTCAAAGAAATCCTCCAGCCGTCGCCAGCCGTAGCCGGTGGACAGCACGCCGTGCCCCATGCCGGGCATGATGAGCAGTTCGAAATCCTTGTCTGCCTTCACCAGCGTGTTGACGACCTGCATGGTGCTGGCCGGGTCCACATTTTTATCCATTTCGCCGGCGAGCAGCAGCAGCTTGCTGCGCAGGTTGTGCGCGTCCGTCACGCAGGAGTTCCGCGCGTAGCTGTCATCCACCGGCCAGCCCATCCACTGTTCGTTCCACCAGATTTTGTCCATGCGATTGTCGTAGCAGCCGGAATCGGCAACGCCCGCGCGGTAAAAATCGCCGTGGTCGAGCAATGCCCGCAGCGCGTCCTGTCCGCCCGCGGACGTGCCGTAAATGCCCACGCGCGACAAATCCATCGCGGGAAACTTTTTTGACGCCGCCGCGCGAATCCACCGGATCCGGTCGGGGAACCCGCCGTCGCGCAGATTCTTCCAGCAGACATTGTGAAACGCCTTCGAGCGGTTCGCCGTGCCCATGCCGTCCAGTTGCACGACCACAAACCCGAGGTCGGCGAGTTTCTGCTGCTGATACGAGGTGCGGAACGCCTTCGGCGTGAAGGAATCATGGGGCCCGGCGTAGATGTTTTCCACCACCGGATATTTTTTGAGCGGGTCAAAATCTCTGGGAAGCCAGATTGCGCCGTAGATGTCCGTGATGCCGTCGCGGCCTTTGGCGGCGAAGGGTACGGGCAGCGGCAATCTCCCCTCCACCTCGGCGGTTTCCAGTTTGCAGATCAGCTTGCCGTTGTCGCCCCGGCGCAGTTCCGTGACCGGCGGCGAATCCACGCGCGACCAGGTATCGATGAGGAATTTCCGGTCCGGCGAGAACTCTGCGCTGTGCGTGCCGTTGCCTTCGGTCAAAACCGTGAGGCCGGTGCCGTCAAAATTCACGCGGCAGAAATGGAGGTAATACGGATCTTGTCCCGGCACGATGCCGCCGGCCTGAAACCAGATCTGCCGTTTTTTCCGGTCCACCAGATCCACGCGGCGCACGACCCATTCGCCTTTGGTGATCTGATTTTTCACGGCGCCGGTCTTCGCATCGTAGAGATAAAGATGGTTCCAGCCGTCCCGTTCCGACATCCAGATGATTTCCGTGTCAGCCAGGCGCTCGCAGAAAAACTTTCCTGAGTAATCGATGAAGGTTTGGTTCGTCTCGTTCACGAGCGGGCTGGTCGCGCCGCTGTGCGCATCCACCGCCACGATGCGCAGCGCCTGGTGCCCGCGCTGGTTGAACAAAAAGGTGAACCGCGCCGAATCCGCGTCCCAGCGCACGTCATCCAGGCTCCACGGATTCGCAAACAGCGCGTCGCTCACGGGAATCTCCTTCTTCGCTTCCACGTCGAACAAATGCGGCTTGCGGATGTCCACCTCGTCGCCGGGTTTCAAATACGAATAGGAGTCCAGCTTCGGTTGGAGCTGGTCTGCCGGCGACGACTCGACGAGATAAACGCGGCGCTGCGCGCCCGGCTTGAGCCGCAGCGCGGCGAAATGTTTCGAGTCCGGCGACCAGAAGACCTCCGGCTGGGGGTTTTCCAGATCGCGCGCAAAGGTGTCGCGGGCGGTGGCGTCGGTGGTGAGCTGAGTTTCCACCCCCGTGGCCGGCTCGCGGAGAAATAGATTATCGCGGTGGAGAACGACCTCCCATCTTCCGTCGGGTGAATGCGTGCCGGCTGCGGATTGACGCAGGTCGCCGTTTCGCTGCCGCCTCGGCCGGGAACCGTCGGGCTTTCTTCCGTCAATGATGGCGATCCCCGGAGATTCTTCCGCCGCGAAAACCGCGAGATTGTTGTTGCCCTTTGCAGTCACGAGCCAGACGTGGCCGGCATAGGTGTGCTGCGTGCGCTTCTCGCCGGCGCGCAGGCTGCCGTAGGCGATCCGCCGGCCGTCGGGGTCAATCCAGAAGATGTTCACCGTCCCGCCCAGTCGGTTTTCGAAGGCGACCTCCGTGTCCACCGCGCTTTCCCGCGAGGGATGCGGCGCGCGCAACAACGGCAGCGATTCGTCGCCCGCGCTGTCGCGATGGGAAGCGGTCTGCCGCGCGCCCGTTTCCGCGTTCACCGTGACGAATTCCGTTTTGCCGCCCGGCAGATCCACGCGATACCAGAATTGATTCGTGGTGCCATCCGCGCCGGCGAACCAGTGCGGGCTGACTTTGCCCTTGTAAACGGTGGCGGCGGAGGTTGGTTGCGGCCCCGGCAAAAGCAGGAGGGCGCCGATCAAAAAGACCATTCGCACGGGTGAAATCAGGTTTGAGACGATACGCATAGGCGAAGGATGAATGTGCCAGTTACCGTCACAAATGGGAAACAGTTTGTCGCGGAAAGCGACCCGGTTTGCGGCGCGATGGCCGCGCCTGTTCAGGACTTGATGTCGCGCACCTGGAACGCCATGGCGCCGATGACGAACGCGGTGGCGCTCACGGCGAACAGGATGATCTCGGACTGGCAGATCTGCGACCACGGGGCCGGGTCGAGGAAGATCAGCAGCCAGCATTTGAAATGGTGCGTGATGAACCAGTTCTCGTAGCGGTCAAAGAAAGGGATGTTTTCCATGACCATGCTCACGAACAGAAAGGAGAGCGCCAGGATTGTGGCCGCCGCCGGCTTCATGTTGAAGCAGGAAAACATGAATGCGACCGACACCATCACGCTGGCATTCACCGCCAGGAACAGGTGGGAGAAGATGAACCGCATCAGCCCTTCATGCGCGGACAGCACGCTGAACGCCTGGCCGGGGGAAAACACAAACATCCCTTTCCAGGGGAACAACAGGCTCGCAAACCCGAGGGCCGTCAGGCCGAGCGCCACCACCAGCACGACCGCAAAAACGATTCCCGCGCTCCATTTCACAAACAGCAGCCGGAGGCGGGAGATGGGCCGCGAAAGGATCATCCGCAGCGTGCCGTCCTCGGCTTCCTTGGCCACCAGGTCGCCGCCCACCAGCGTCGCATAAAGCGGCATGAGCAGCATGATCTGCGGGATCAGCATCACGACCGAAACCGTCAGCACCGAGATGAATTCCGTGGCCAGATACCCGTTGCCGTTTAGCAGTCTTTCGAAATCACTTTGCCAGCGCGTGTATTTGAAGGCGAGCAGCATCGCCGTCTGCGCGAGCAGGAACGCGCCGAAGCCGATGTAGGTGCGCTTCTTGCCGAACAGCTTCCAGAGTTCGTTCTTTAACTGGGCGTGGAACATGGTCATGGGGAAAACTTTCAAAGGCCGGGATACAACGTCCAATCTCCAATAAGTCTGGCGCGCGCGAATCGCGTCATGCGGGGGCGATCGTTGAAGGCTGAAGTTTGGCTTTTCATGGATTGCTTAGCGCTGCCGGTTGATCAGGCTCAAATAAAAATCTTCCACCGTCTGTTCATGCTGCCAGATGCCCTCCACCGCGATATCCGCGGTGATCAATGCCCGGATGATTTCCGCCGTGGAACGATCGGCGGCCAGCGTGATGAATTTCTCCTGCTCCGTCGCCGTGATCAGGCCGCGCTCCAGCAGCCATGCGGCGGCTTTCTTGAAATCCGGGGTCTTCAGCGCCACTTTGCCGCGCGCGGCTTTCACATCCGCCACGCTGCCTTCAAAAACTTTTTTGCCCGATTGCAAAACCGCGATGCGCGTGCAGAGCTGTTCCACCTCATTCAGCAGGTGCGACGATAACAATATGGTCAGGCCGAGCTCGCGCTGCAGGCGGAGGATCGTCTGGCGCATTTCATGGATGCCTTCCGGATCGAGTCCGTCGCTGGGCTCGTCGAGGATGAGCAATTCCGGCTTGGGCAGGAGCGCTTGCGCCAAAGCCAGGCGCGAGCGCATCCCGTGCGAGTACGTGCGCACCTTGGAATGTTCGCGGCCGGTCAATCCCACCCAGTCAATCACCTCGGCCAGGCGCGCTTTCGGGGTGGGGGCCGTGTAGGTGCTTAAAATCTCCAGGTTGCGCGCCCCGCTCAGGTAATCATAAAACACCGGCGTCTCGAAGATGGCGCCGACTTTCATCAGGGCGGCGCGGCGGTTGGACGCAACATCATGACCGCAGACCTTGACTTCCCCGCGGGTCGGCCAGACTTGGCCGAGCATCATGCCAATCGCCGTGCTTTTGCCCGCGCCATTGTGGCCGAGCAGCCCGAAGATCTCCCCGCGCGGCACAGTGAACGAAAGCTCGTCCACGGCCGTGCGGCCGGAGAACACTTTGACGACCTGGCGGAGTTCAATCATGGCGGGCCGGCGAGTTCCAGGAGGTTTTTGATGTGGCCATCGGCATACAGATAGTTCACGGATTTGTCCAGGCCGCGCGCTTTGTGGAAGGCTTCTTTGTCGTAGACCAGATGAACCTGATAAGAATTGAGCTGGAAGGTGAACATCTTCAGATGATCCGCATCCTGGCCGTTCAGCAGGTTGTTCCAGGAATAGCTCGAGCCGGTGAGCTCGAAGATCTGCGCCCGGTCCGAGGGGCAGCGCAGCACATTCGTGTTGCCGAGTTGCGGCGCGAGCGCTTTCTCGAGGGTGGGAAAAGTATTGGTGGCTACCACCGCCGGGTCGGGCACGACATCGCGCATCACGGGCATTTTATTGTTGTTCTCTGAAACGTAAATCTGCAGCGCCACGCCGACCTGGTGGAGATTGCTCAGGCAAACCGCGGCCCGCGCGGATTCCTTGGCCCGACTCATGGCGGGCAGCAGCAGGGCGGCAAGCAGGGCGATGATGGCGATGACCACCAGCAGTTCGACGAGCGTGAAAGCCCGGGCCGGGGCGCTGTGCGCAGTTAGGTTCATTGCCGGGGTCCGCGCATCATCCGGCCGCTTTCCATCAGCCGCTGCATTTCCTCCAGCAGCGGCGCCAGTTCCGCCTTCGTCTGTGCGGAACTCTGGCTGTAAAAACTTTGCAGGCCGATCTTGGTCACCTTTTCCTGCAGTTCCGGGCTCAAGGCGAGGCCGTTGGGGCTGGGCGGCGGCAACTGGCCGCCGGCGGCCAGTTTGTCCTGGGCGGCTTTCATCTGTTTGACCGCCTGATCCACGACGCGCTGCCGCTTGTCGGCCGGCATGTCCTCGAACGCAGTGAGCATCTGCTTGAAACCGGTGGGCATGGTGGCCTCCAGAAATTTACCCTTCTCCTCCTCGGTCATCTTCTCAAACCATTTGTAAGCCGTCCGGTCGAGGCGCAATTTCTGCCGCTCCTCCAGGGAGAGCGCGTTGAGCATGGCGGCCAGTTTCTGGAGGGCCGCCGCGCGGTCGGCCGCGGCGAGGCGTTCCAGCTCTACCGACGCCGCATAAGCGCGGACTTTTTCCGGCGTGACCTTGGCGTTTTTGGCGATCTGATAGCCGGTCAGGGCGACCGCCCAGATCACCACAAGAGTGATCAATGCAAAAACTACCGGACGATGTCGCGGATGTAACATGGCAAAATACCGAAGTGGCAACTCACACCGGCAGCGAACCCGGCCTCCGCTTCCACGCGCGAAAACCCCGATGAAAACGCCCGTTTACTGATTCCTGATGACTCTAGGACGGACGGCAGTGTGCTTGCCTTTGTGCTGTCTTTCTTAGGTTTGATTATAGGGTCCGCGGTCGTTGGCATCCAAGCTCAATATTTCTGCCGACCCGACATCGTGACAATTAGATTTTTTGTGGACGGCAGGACCCGCAATAAAACGGTTCCGCGAAGTCAGGAATATGAACGGTCAAAGGAAACAACTGCGGCGAAAAGCGGCCAGCCGCTGCGCCGACCGGCGAAACGCGCGCGGCAAATTGCCATGGGCTGAAGCAGAAGTCCTGGCTGACGTTGTAATCTCCTCTCTGGACGTCGTAATTTGTGCAACGGGAGACGGCTTTTTAATGAAAAAACTACCCGGCACCAGTCGCTAGTGATGCACCACTAGCCGCTGGTGGCGGACCTTTTTTCTCGGGGAAGCGGTCTTTTTAGCCAAAAGATGCCAGTTTTCCCGTTTCCAGTTCGCCGGCGGACGTTTTTGCCCGCAGTCGGCAACAGAAATGTTGCGGATGGTTAACTGGACAATGTCACCCGCGACAAACTGGACCGCGAGGCGGTGGGAATTATTCGGCATAACCGCTTGGTGCATATTTTTTTCACTGGAATCAACCGCCGGTTCCGGTTGGGCATCACGGTATGGCTAACCGATATAGCACGCAGCCTTTGCTCGGGTCAAGCGAAACGACAACATGGTTGGTTGCCGCCGATCCCGGCACGGTGACCCAGTTCGCGCCAATCCCGACGTTCAAACTGTTGGTTTGTGTTTCCAGATGCCCGGCGATGGTGGGCCAGGAGATGTCCAATTGGTTGCCGTTCCGCGAGTACGCCAGGCGCAGGGCGGCCAGCTTGTAAGCGATCCCGCCGTTACCATTCGCCGACGTGTTTGTCACCAGGGCATAGATCTCGCCATCGGCGTCCTGCCCGAAACCATGCACGGTCAGGCCGTTCGGCAAAATGGCACTGCCGCCAAACTGGAACAGCGGAAACGCCTTGATGAGGCCGGTCGCCAGATCGGCATAGAAGAGACGGCCATTTGCCCGCACCGGCGATGCCTGGAGCGCCAAGTCGCCGAAAATATATTTACCGTATAATTCCGGGATCGCGGAACCGCGATAGACGAAGCCGCCGGTGATGGAGATTCCTTCATTGTGGTCGTATTCCAAGGTTCCCATCGTGCCGGTAATCGGGTCGATCAGTCCCGACGGTAGTCCCGGGCTGCGATTTCCCGGCGGCGTGCCGATGGTTCCGGCCACCCCGGCCGGCCCGTTAGTTTGGTTGAATAAGAAGTCGCCTTCTTTGATCGCCCACCCAAAGTTGCCGCCCATGACGATGTGATTGATCTCCTCGACGTTGTTCTGGCCGACGTCGCCTTCAATCAAATTGCCAGTGACAGAGTCGAAGGCAAACCGGTAGGGATTGCGCAGGCCGTAGGCGTAGATTTCTGGTACCTGGCCGGCTCCTTGAACCGGGTTGCTGGTCGGGATGCGATACTGTCCGTTGGTGCTGATCGGATCGGAACTGCCGGTGGTCAGGGTTGGATTGAGCGGATCAAACCGCAGCATTTTGCCGAGCGGGGTGCTCAGGTTCTGGGCGTTGCCGCCTGGTACTATATGGCTGGCTCCAGCATCGTTGGCGTCGCCGCCATCGCCCAAAGCGAGATACAGGTAGCCGTCCGGTCCAAAGGTACAGGTGCCCCCGTTATGGTTGCTGGCGTTCTTGCCGAAGGAGATGACCTCCCGGCGCGAGCCGGGATCGACGACATTGGCATTCGTGGACGAAATCTTCCACTCGTTGAGGACGTTCTTATAATTGTTCACGGCTCCATTGGGGCACACGTAGGTGGGCGCGGTTGCCGCTGGATTGGTCTCGCTGTTGTAAGTGTAAAGCGTTCGATAACCGGGGCTGGCGGGGTTGTTGAAACCGGGATGAAAGGCCAGTCCGAGAAAGCCGCGTTCGTCATTGGGATTGCTCGCGACCAGCGGCGGCTGCACGCGGTTCGTGATGTTGAGGGCCGGTGTGCGCAGCAAGTTCCCGTCCAGTATGACGCGCAATAATCCGTTCTGCTCCACCACGAATAGTCGGGTGTGGTCACCCGGCGGGCTGATGCCGTAATCGGGCGCGGCCAGGTTGGTGGCGATGGGCTGCAGGAGGATGTTGATGATTCCGTTCGTGATCGGTGGCAGGTATCTGGCGATAATCACATGAACGGGAGCCGAGGTCGTCGTGGCACCGAGGTTGTCTGTGGCGACTGCGGTCAGTGTGTTTGTGCCCAGCGCGAAGTTGCCCGAAATAGCTGTGCCTGAGAAGTTGTAAGGCCCGGTAGTAAAACCGCGTAGCAACACTGTTCCGTTGAAAAGCTGGATGTTTGTCACGCTGCCGTCCGAATCATTGGCAGAGATCTTGACGGCCACCGTGTCGGTATTGCCGAAGACGGCATTATTCGCCGGGTTGGTAATAGTCACGCTCGGCGGCACGTTTGCGGCACTCACCGTGACATTCACGACGGCGGACGTGGTGAGGAGGCCTCCGTCGTCCGCCGCCACTGCGGTGAGAGCGTGGCTGCCGGCGGGGAATGTGGCCGTGATGGCGTAAGGGGCGGTGTTGGTCTGCCCCAGGAATAGGGCTCCGTCAAAGAAAGCCACATTCGTGACGCTTCCATCTGCATCGCTTGCGGTGGCGATGATTGTAACATTGGCTGGCGCGGTGAAGGCAGCGCCATTGGTTGGCGAAGAGATGGCGACGGTGGGCGGCACGTCGGCCGCGGGCGGCGTGGCCCGCTGGTAAGAGTAAGCGCCTCCAATGCTCCACGACGTGAACTGGATGTCGATGTAAATATCATCAGTAATGAGATGGACAACGGCATTTACACCGATCGTGCCGGGTGGGCCGCCATGCCCATTTTTGGCCCATGTGTTCCAGTCCGAGTAGGATAGCATCGCATAGTTGGCAGTCGTCCCGTCGGCCCACTCCGTGTCGGCGGGGCTGAAAAAATGAGTGAAGCCGGATTCGGTTACGGCGTTGTAAAGCCCTTGACTGCTCCCACGCGTCAGCCAGACATTGGCCGTGATTTGGTCGGGAGCAGTGGTATCGCTGGCGGTGATCGGCGGGCCATTCCAAATTGTGGCGGCTTCCATTGTCATCGACAACGTCAGGACGATAAGCGAAACGATTGCAATCCACCCGGTGGCCAATCCGTGCCTCCCCGTTTGGAATAGGCGGATGACCGGGGAAGATTTCCTATGGGTGAGGGTTTTGAGGCTTTCTGTTTTCATGGCTTTTGGTTCATTATTAATCCGTTAGACGGATAGGTTTTATTCGTTGTATATGATCTGCCGTGCCCCGACCGACATTGCTGGCTACATGGCTATGAGCGACGAGGGCGGATTTTGTTCCCGGAAATTTCAAGCTCGCATTTTTTGGGAACAAATGTTGCACTGATTCCTCTTACCATTGATGACCTGGCATGGCAGACAACGTGGAATTTGAAAGCTTGGTGGCTCGTTATTACGAGCCGCTGTATCAGTTTGCTTTCAGCCTGACGCGCGCCGAGGCGGATGCCTGCGATTTGACGCAACAGACATTCACGATTTGGGCCACCAAAGGACATCAATTACGCGATGTCTCCAAAGTGAAAACCTGGCTGTTCACCACGCTCCACCGCGAGTTTCTGGAATCGCGGCGGCGGCAGACGCGCTTTCCGCATTGCGAAATCGACGCCGCGGAGGCTGAATTGCCGTCTGTTTCACCGGCGGCCGTCAGCCAGCTCGATGCCGCGCAGGTGTTTGACGCGCTGGCCAAGGTGGACGAACTTTACCAGGCGCCCGTGGCGCTGTTTTATTTGGAGGATTATTCCTATAACGAAATGGCTGAAATCCTTGGTGTGCCGTTGGGCACGGTCAAGTCGCGCCTCGCCCGCGGTATCAGCCAATTGCAACAATTAATGGCGCGCGACATTGCCGCGGGCCAGTCGCCACCCTCTTTGTGAACGTCGACGAAGCCAGAACTATTTTGCTGCTTTACCGGCCCGGAACGGCTGATGCGGAGGACCCGCAAATCGCCGAGGCGCTCGCGTTGGCGAAACGCGAGCCGGAGCTTGCCCGCTGGCTGGAAGAACATTGCGCGCTACAGGTGGCGGTGCGCACCAGATTCCGTAAAATCAGTGTGCCCGAAGGGTTGAAGGAGCAGATTATTTCCGAACAGGCGATCAAGGAACGGGTGGGTTCGTGGCGCCCGCGTTTGACGCTGGCCGCGATGGCCGCGGTTGTGTTGCTGGTGGTCATGGCGGCGGTCTGGTTTCCGCATCGCCCGGCTGATGATACGCTGGCGGTTTACCGGAGCCAGATGGTCAGCCTTGCTTTGCGCGGTTACGGGATGGATTTGGTGACGAACGATCCGGTGCAAATCCGCGTTTATCTCGCCCAAAACCAGGCGCCATCCGATTATGTATTGCCTGCCACATTGCGAAAAACCGCGGTTGCCGGTTGCGCCGTGGAAGGGTGGCAGAAGGGGAAGGTTTCGATGATTTGCTTCCATACCGGCCGGCCGCTGCCGCCCAATCAGTCGAGCGATATGTGGCTGTTTGTGGTGGATCGCGCCTCGGTCAAAGACGCCCCCGCCGCTGGTGAAATCCGGTTCGTCGCGGTCAATCGGCTTGCCACGGCGGTCTGGGCGCAGGGCGACAAGGTTTATCTGCTGGGAACCGAAGGGGGAGATTCAGCCGTCCGCCGGTTCCTTGGAACCTGAACCCGCGTTGTTCATGCGCGGTGTCAATCTTTGTCCACGCTCATGTGTTCCATCACCCAATTGAAATCCGCCAGCGCGGAAACCGGGCTGGAAGGAATCGATATGGGGAGATTGGCGGCATTCGGAAGGGGTGGGCGGATCGTGACGGGCTGTTGCCAGCGGTGCAGCAAGCTATGTCCATCGGCAAAAGAAAAAGCGGTGGCGTGGTTGTGGTAGGAGGCCGGCAAGTCGGTCCACTGGGCGTTGTAGTAGGTGCCCCCGTAGCCGCCGGAGCCCTGCGGCGATTTATCAAGAAAATACCCGTCGTTGATGCTGTCGGGATGTTCGTCCAGAAAGACGAATATTTCCGCCGGTTGTGGAATCTGGGTCGTTTTGAAGAACTGGGTGTAGCCCGGGTTGTTGATATTGTAGCCGTTGGCGGAAAAATTGCCCGCATCGCCGACCATGGCATTCATCGAGTAGCTGCGAATGCGCGCCGTCCAGCCGGCATTTCTTTGGACCGAACTCAGCGCCTGGTCGGACGGACAGCGAAAAACACTAGTGTTGCCGCTGACAAAGGATCCCAGACTTGCCTTGGTCAGCGTGGCAGTGTTGGTGTTGTCGGAGTTCAAGTCCCAGGTCATGACGTTGTTGACCCAGTTGAGGTCGGTGCGGAACGAGGTGCCCACCATGCCCAGATTGTAAGGCAACCGCTCCTCATTGTCGCTGGCGTAAAGATGCCAGGCCAGGACGAGTTGCTTGTTATTGTTCAGGCATATGATGGCTTGCGCCCGGTCACGTGATTTGGAAAGCGCGGGCAATAAGATGGATGCCAATACGGAGATGATGGCAATCACGGTCAGCAGCTCGATTAATGTAAAGCCCGACTTGACCGTCTGGCATGGCGCCGGAAGTTCGGTGGCGACAGGCAAAGTTTTCATTTTGCAATAAGAGCCAGATCCAATGATATTTCAAAGTCTAACTACAATCATTAAACGAGGTTGTCAAATGGGAAAGTGAGACAGCCGGGTTGGTGGCGGCGGGTGATCGCGTGGTCGGTGGCGTTTGCACCTCTGCCGGAGGTTGGCGAGGTTTGTTCTGACTGTGTGGTGGTAGACTTTCGCTTCAACGAAACCCTTTATTCGAAAGGGTGGTAGCGCGCACGGGAATCGAACCCGTCTTCACGAATTGAGAATCCGTTGTCCTAGCCGATAGACGAGCACGCCAAAGATGGGAAAATTTTAACCAAAAAAACAGCGAAGTCAATATGCGGCTACGGGGCGAGATCCTCGCCGAGTTCCACGTTCCAATAGGCGAGGTCGATGAAATGTTTCCAGCTGTCATGCCGGTGCAGCGTGAAGTTGATCTGCACGAACGGCCGCCATTTCGGCCGCTTCGGCTTGCGCACGAGGTGCATGCCGGCCTCGTTGGGCGTGCGGTTGGCCTTGATGGTGTTGCACTCAATGCAGGAGCAGACGATGTTTTCCCACGACGTCGGGCCGCCGCGGTCGCGCGGGATGATGTGGTCGAGGTTCAGTTCGCTCCGGTCAAAAACCTTCCCGCAATACTGGCAGGTGTTTTTGTCGCGCTCGAAAATGTTGTGCCGCGTGAACTTCACTTCCTTCTTCGGCATCCGGTCATACATGAAGAGCAAAATGATTCGCGGCACGCGGATGCGGAACGAGATGGCGTGGATGCATTCCTCGGGCGGCGCATCGGCGGGGACATCGCGCCATTCCTCGAAGTTGAAAGTGCGGAACGAGCCGTCGGGATTGTTGACCACCGCCTGGGCGTGGCCTTGAAAGAGCAGCGTGAGCGCCCGGCGGGCGGTGCAGACGTTGACCGCCTGCCAGAGCCGGTTCAACACGAGAACATGCTGGTTCAACGCGGATTTCATGGCGCAACTGGCGGAACCTTAGCAAACCCCGTTCCGCCGGTCAACCGTTTGCCGTGTGACGTTGCGGTGACACGGATTGCCAAAATCATTTCCTCTGGCATTCTCTGCACATGAAATTATTTCTGGCAGTCGCCCTGCTTATGGCCGGCCTGGTTCCGGCCGCGCGGGCGCAGCAGGAGGCGGATGAAAAATACATCACCGTCTACGGCCTCATCCAGCAGGCTGACACCCTGGCCGATTCCGGCGAGACGCACGCCGCGCTCCGCGCGTTTGTGGACGCGCAGGCGCAGTTGGTGAAATTTCAGAAGTTGTTTCCGAACTGGAATCCCACCATCGTCAATTACCGCCAGGATGACATCGCAAAAAAAATCGCCGCTTTGAAAGGGTTGACTCCCGCTTCCCTTCCCAAAAACATTCCCTCCGTTGGCGCAGCGGAAGGTGGTCCGGATAAAGCGCTGTCGCCGGGGGATGTTTTGCAGGCGCAGCTGCAGGCGCAGCTGCAGTCCGTGCAGGCCGAAAACGCGACGCTGCAGGCCAAGCTCAAGGAGGCCCTCGCCACGCAGCCGGCAATGATCGACGCCACGGAACTGGTCAAGGCGCAGGAGCAGATCCGCTCGCTGATGAAGGAGAACGACCTGCTCAAGGCCGGCCGCGGCAAGGTGACGGAAACAATCGTGGTCACCGACACGAATGAAATCTCGCAGCTCCGCGCCCAGATGGCCGCGTCCGTCCAGAAACTCACCGACGAGCATGAGCGGGCCCAGACGCTCGTCGCCGAAAACACCGCCTTGCAAAAGAATCTCGCCATCCTGGCCCGTTCCGGCCGGCCGGACAGCTCCGCCGTGGATCTGCTGCGCGGAGAAAACGACCGCTTGAAGAACCAGCTCGCTGCGCTGGAGGCCGCCTCGAAGAATGCCGCCGCCGCCGAAGAGCTCGCCGCCCGGCTGAAGGATGCGCGCAAGCAGATCGCCGCGCTGCAGTCCGCCGCCGTCGTGGCCACGCTGGAAAAAGGCGCGCTCGAGCACAAGGTCCGCACCCTGGCCGACGAGGTCGCCTCGCTGCGCGCCGCCAATTACGAGGGCCGCATCCGCGACCTGACCGAGCAGCGCGCCGAATTGATCAAGCAGCTTGAGGCCGCCAAGAAAAAGGCTGCCGGTCGCGTGGATACGGTTGCCGCCGCCCAGCTGGCCGCATTGAACGACGAGGTGAAGGCCCTGCGTTCGCGCGTGGCCGTGGACGAATCCAAGCCCGTTCCCTACACCGCGCAGGAGCTGGCGCTGTTCAGCCAGCCGCCGCCCCGCGTCAATCCCGAGCCGATCAAGAAGCCCCTCCAGCAATTGCCTCCCGGCACCGCCGACCTGGTGGCTTCCGCGTCGCGCCATTTTGCCAGCCGCGAATATGACCAGGCCGAGGCGGACTATTTGAAAGTGCTGGACCGTGACCAGAACAACGGTTTGGTGCTCGCCAACCTCGCCACGATCGAATTGCAGGAGGACAAGCTCGCCGACGCCGAGAAGCACCTCAAGGCCGCCCTCGCGCAAAGCCCCGATGACGCCTACAACCTTTCCACGCTCGGCTATCTCAAATTCCGCCAGGAAAAATATGACGACGCCTTCGACGCCTTGAGCCGCGCCGTGCTGATTGATCCTGCGAATCCGGAAATCCAGAATTACCTCGGTGTCACCTTGAGCCACAAGGGGCTGCGGCAGCAGGCCGAAGCCGCGCTGCGCAAGGCCATCCAGCTCAATCCCACCTACGCCCCGGCGCACAACAATCTCGCCGTCATCTATCTGAACCAGAATCCCCCGTCGCCGCTGCTGGCGCGCTGGCATTACCAGAAGGCGCTCGACGCCGGCCAGCCGCGCAATGCCGACCTGGAGAAGATGCTCGCCGACAAGGGCGCGCCCGTGCCGCAGTAAAACGGGGATGAGTGGATTGATGGATAAATGGATTGAAGTCCGGCGCAGCGATATTTTCCAACCATCCACCAATCCAATAATCCATTACCTTCCTTTCCCATGCGTCAGGCCTTTCACGAACTCGTCATCGCCACGCGCGGGCGGGGGCTCGTGGAAATCACTGGCGCCGTGGAGCAATGGATTACCGCGAATCATTTCCGGGACGGGCTCCTCACCCTGCATCTGCGCCACACCTCTGCCTCCCTGCTGATCCAGGAAAACGCCGACCCTGACGTGCGCCGCGATCTCGACGCCTTTTTCGCGCGGCTCGTGCGCGATGGCGACCCGCTGTTCCGCCACACCGCCGAGGGCGACGACGACATGGCCGCCCACATCCGCACCGCCCTGACCGCGGTGAATCTTTCCCTGCCGCTGCAGGCCGGCCGGCTCGCGCTCGGCACCTGGCAGGGCGTCTATCTCTGGGAGCACCGCACCCGTCCGCATTCCCGCCGCGTCCAGTTGCATTTCATCGGGGAATGAGCCGGCGGCGCGCCGAATAATCTCGCCAATTTCTTCCCGCGCTGGCAGGTTGCGCGGATGAATCGTTTCGTTAAATGTTTCGCCTTGGCGGCGGCGGCGGCCGTGGTTTTGCCGTTCACGGCGGCGGCGGCCGGCACCAACGCCTTCGGTTTCACCGGCCATGAGATATTCCCCGTGGACCAGCAGATCACCCAGCTCCATGTCGCCGACCTCGACGGCGACGGGCTCAACGACATCATCGTCGCCAACAATCTCCATTCCAAGATCAGCCTTCTCTACAATCTCACCGGCAAGACCAACGGCACCGACGCCATTCCCGCGCGCAAGCTCGACCTCAACGAGCTCCCGCCCGGCTCGCGCTTCCGCCTCGATTCCATCCCCTCCGAGGAGCGCATCGCCGCCATGGCCGTGACCGATCTCAACGGCGACGGCCGGCCCGACCTCGTTTATTTCGGCGACGCCAAGGATTTGATCGTCCGCTACAACCTCGGCACCAACGGCTGGGGCGAGCCCAAGCGCTGGCACATTGAGACCGGCCGGATGGATCCCAACGCCCTCGCCACCGGCGACCTCACCGGCGCCGGCCGGCCCGGCATCGCCATGTTCGGCGACAACGGCACCGTTTATTATCTCGCGCAGCAAAAGGACCACACCCTCGCCGAGCCGGTCAAAATTTCCTGTTCCGGCTCCCCCAAGGCCATCCAGATCGTGGATGTGGATGGCGACGGCCGCAGCGACCTCGTCTTCGTGGATTTCGAAACGCCCACACCGTTCCGCGTCCGCCTGCAGAATGCCGCCGGCCAGCTCGGCCCCGAGCTGTTCTTCAAGGGCCAGCCCGTCCGCTCCTTCTGGGTGGACAACCTTGCCGGCGACCGCACCAACTACGTCACCGCCATCGTCACCGCCACCGGCCGCGCCGAAGTCTCCGCCTTCAACCGCAAGCCCGCCGAGCCCCTCTCCGGCGCCTTCAAGCAGGGCCAGTTCCAGATTCTTCCCCTCAACAAGACCGACAGCGCCCAGCGCGGCGTCCTCTGGGCCGATGTGGATGGCGACGGCCGCCCCGACCTCATCGTGGCCGAACCCGAGAGCGGCCAGCTCTCCGTCTATCTCCAGTCCGCCGACGGCTCGCTTGCCACGCCCCGCAAATTCCCCAGCCTCGCCGGCGTCTCGCAAATCGCCGTGGGCGATTGGAATGCCGACGGCCATCCGGAAATCTTCCTCCTCAGCCGCGACGAAAATTCCGTGGCCGTGACCAAGTTCGACAAAGCCGGTCGTCTCCCGTTCCCCACGCCCCTGCCGCTCGACGGCAAGCCCCTCGCCGTGGCCGTCGGTGCCCTCAAGCCCGGCGCCAAGCCCGTCCTCGCCCTCATCGTGGACAAGGACGGCGTCCGCTCCCTTGTCATCCGCACCGCCGACGGCAAAGTCGCCACCCAGAAATTGAGCGACAGCTTCAAGTCCAATCCCGCCACTCTCGCCTTTCACGACGTCAACCAGGACGGCCTCGCCGACCTCGTCGTCCTCATCCCCTACGAGAAGATCAAGATTCTGCTGCAAAAGAAGGATGGCACCTTTGACGAGAAAGACGTGGACCCGCCCGGCGGCGCCCTCGAACAGCCGTGGCTCGCCGCTGCTGATGTGGATGGCGATGGCAAACCCGAGCTGCTACTGCCCCAGAAAAATTTCCTCCGCGCCGTCGTGCTGGAGCAGGGGACCGGCTCCGGCGCCGCCGCCACCAACTGGACCTTCCGCGTCAAGGACCAGATCAACGGCTCCGCCAGCGACTCCCGCATCACCGCCGCCACCGCCGTGGCCAACGGCCGCAGCCCCGTGCCCTCCCTCTTCCTGCTCGATGCCGAGCACAAGCAGCTCACCCTTAGCGAGCGCGACACCAACGGCGTGTGGCAGGTCGTCAAGAACCTCGACCTGCCCGTCACCGGCTTCAGCTCCCTCCGCACCGTCGCCCTCGGCGCCGCCAGCGTGGCCTTCACCGGTCAAAACTCCGTCGCGTGGCTGCCCCTGGCCGGCGACGTGTGGGAACTGGCCAAGCTGGATGAATACGACACGCCCATCAAGGACGGCTTCCTCAACGACGTCGTGGCCGGCGACCTCACCGGCAACGGACGCAAGCAGCTCGTCTTCATGGAGACCGCCAAGAACCATCTCGACCTTGTGAACTTCGACGCCCGGCGCAAGCTCGTCCCCGGCGATCGCTGGCAGGTGTTTGAACAGCACACCTTCCGCGGCCGCGACAACGCCATACCCGAGCCCCGCGAAGCCGTCGTGGCCGACGTCACCGGCGATGGCAAGAACGACCTCATCGTCCTCGTCCACGACCGCATCCTCGTCTATCCGCAGGAATAGTCCGGGCCCGCCAGCCAAGTGACGGAGAAAACAGGCGCCTTGCCGAAAGACCGGTGGGGCGAGCCTCCCCGCCCGAACCCCGCCCAGCGCTCCGGACAGCCGTTTTCTGTCCAATTACTAGGCATTTTTCATCCGTTTGGTCATCCCAAAATTTGGGAAGACCATAAAGTCGGCTTTTTGCCCATCTTTAAATTTGGGAAGGCCAAAAAGTCGACTTTTTGCCAATCTTTGAATTTGGGATGACCATTCGGACCTCCGTTTGCCTATCTTTAAATTACAGATGACCATTCGGACGACTTTTTGCCTATATTTGAATTTGGTAAGGCCATTCGGACGTAAATGGGTCAGTTCCAGGAATGGTAGACGGCGTTCGGCGCAGCCCGGGTCGGAGCGAAGGCGGGGAATTTGAGCCGCGGCGCCCTGTTGCGCCGAAGCATCTGTGCGAAGGCGGATTTTGGCTGGACACCGCTGGCTGGCAGAATATTGTTCAAACCATGAACCAGATCGGCCACAAACCACCTCAACCATTTTGGCCGAACTAGATGTTTGGTCTCTACACGCGCACATGCGATTTAAACCCTCAACCGCTTTCGGTTACTTTGTGCTGCTATTGAGTTCGCTTGCCATTCCAGCCATTCATCAGCAATTTGCCGATAGAGCGATTGAACACACGAGGATGGGCACAGGATTTCTTCCAGTTCATTTCTTATTTTGGCGGTGGTTTGGGCAACTTTCTTGGATTTTTCCTATGGTGATCATCATTTTTTTGTGCTGTCGTTGCGGCGCGAGCAGTTAACGCGGCCGTCTGCAATGGTTTTCTTGGCAACAGTGCAGTTGGTTTTTGTTACGGTTTACGGAGTTTATTGTGCATTCTTGCTTTCACAGTTGCTGTTGCAAGGAGTGGGCTAACATTGCGATAGGCTGCGCAAATCGTAATCCATTAACTTTAAGGTTTGAACTATGAGCTACGATGCCGGATCTCCAGAGCACATTGCAAAGCTTCGCATGTCATCGTGGATCTTGCAGAAGTTTAAAACTCGGCATGGCTTAGTGGAGAAGGGTGCGGAAGGCGTTCTGCAGCGATATGATGGCCAGCCTTACGATTCCAACCGTTTCGAACTCGTGGAGGATGCTTGGGAACATGACCATTGCGTTCTTTGTGGTCAGATGCTCATGGAAAATACTTCCGACAATGCTATCGACGCTGGCTATACTGACGGGTGAGCTTGTCCCCGAAATTCGGACCAGTGGCTAAGTAAGACTTTTTGGTGTCTGATGGACAACCGCCGATGAAGGCGGTAGAAAAAAGACAACCAAATGAAAGCGAAACGACAGAGACATCAATCGGCCTTCAAGGCCAA
>CAIXBQ010000005.1 GCA_903917705.1 uncultured Verrucomicrobia subdivision 3 bacterium
CCACCGAGTCCAGCGCCGAAGCTTGGATCTACATCGCGATGATCCGAATTCAACTCCGCCGTCTGGCTTGATTCCTCAGCTTTCATGCATTTTCAGACGCGCTCTTAGGCTGCAAGATGACTCCACGCGAAAAATACGGCGACGATTTCATTTGCCAGCCTTTCACTTTGAAGAAGGCTGACGGCAGTGTTATTCATGCCCATGACATTGTTGTGTGTATCGCTCCGAAGCAGGATGCAGCCAGCACGCTAGTTTATGCGTGGGAGGTTTTTCGAGAGCTTGCGCAGTGGGTTTGCACCGAGTTTGCTAGTTGTCCGCCGAGCGAGACATATCGGGTTGTCGTTGCATGGAGTCGAAGCGTGCGCGAGCGACAAGGCCACATCGTCAAGATTTGGTGTGATCTTGCTGGCGTTCGCGAGGCAGCCAGTTTTGCCACGGTTGAGGATTGCGCCGCTCGTTTTGGTTCTGGTTGGTTACCATTTCAGAATTGGCAAAAAGATGTATTCACGATTGCAGCCTAATATCATGATAGGCAGCAAAAATTCGGGTCCGGTTTAATCTTCCTTCGGACTTAATAGCGGCGGAGGGCCGCCACAGTCCAAGACGCTGGCGCGTTGGCCGGACGCTTCCGAACCACGCGAAGTGGTGAACGCTCCCGGGTCAATCAGCGGCGGTCATGGGACTGACCGCCCCACCGGCTGCCGCCGATAAAACGGCTGCCACGATGCGTTCAACCGAAATACCGTTCAGGCAGCGGAAATCAATCGGGCAGGCGCGGAGGAAGCACGGGGAACAGGGCGCCGCGGATTTCAACAGGCGATGCCGCGGGTCGCCCGGCAGGCCCGGCCCGGTGAGTTCCGGCGACGTGCTGCCGAAGGGCACCACGACCGGCGTGCCGAGCGCGGCGGCCACGTGCATCGGCCCGGTGTCGTTGGTGAGCAGCACGCGGCAGAGCTGGAGCAGCGCCATGAGCTCGCGCAGGGAGGTCTGGCCGGACAAATTGCGAATTGCGAATGGCGAATTGCGAAGTTCTGATTCAATCCGCCCGCATAATTGCAAATCCCCTTTGCCGCCGAACAAAAGCCAGGTGCAATGGGTCTGCTGCTGGATTTCCTTCGCGGCGGCGATGAATTTTTCGACGGGCCAGCGTTTCGCGGGACCGTATTCCGCGCCGGGATTCAGGCCAAAAACCGGCCGGGTGAGGCCGGCCAGGCCAAATTTCTGCCGGGCGGCATCCGTTTCGTCCGGCCGGACCTGCAATTGCGGGGCCAGCGGTTCGGGATTCGCGCCGACCGCGGCGGCGAGATTCAGATATTCATGGATTTGATGCGCTGCCGGGGCAGGTTTTGAGTTTTGAGTTTTGAGCTTTGAGTGGTCAGCCATCAGCGACTTGATCTCGTCAACCGACCGCTTGCGCATTTTCACCGCGCCGGGACGCGAGGCGACGGCCTGGGTCAGGAAAAAGTTGCGCCACGGGCGCGCGTAGCCGATGCGCCGCGGAATGCCCGCCAGAAAAACTTCCAGCGCGGAACGCGGCGAATTGGGCAGGACCAGTGCGAGGTCAAATTTACCAGAAGACGCCGCCCCCTCCCCATGAACCTCAAGATGGGGGGACGAACACCTCACCCCGGCCCCATCGGCGCCGCCGCCGGAGGCAAGGGAACCGCCGCGGGCCGTACTCGCCGGATGACACGCAAACAACGGCTCGCGGGGACGCTCGCCCCACCGGCGCAGTTTTTTGCCGATGACAAAAACGCTTTCATCCGCCGCAAAAGGAATGATTTCATCCACGGCCGGATGGTGCCGCCACAAATCTTTCAATTTTTCCGGGCAGAGCAGCGCGAGGTGCGCGCCGGGAAATTTTTCGCGCAGGCGCAGCAGCGCGGGCGTGGTCATCACGGCGTCGCCCAGCCAGTTCACGCCGCGAACAAGAATGCGGCGGGGCGGAGTCTGGAAGGCGACACTCATTTCAATCCTTCCAGCGGCGGTGAACCCAGAACCAGTTCGCGGGGTCACGGCGCACGGCGATTTCCAGCGCGCGGTTGACCTCGAGCATGATGTCGGCCGACGGCCGCGGCTGGCCGCCTTCGTGCGTCGATATTTTTTCGCCGAGTTCCACGCGCCATCGGGCCGGGGCCACGCGATAGCAAATGGCGGAATATAGGTCGGCCTCGTAACGGAGCGCGAGCACAGCCGGCGCGAGGCCGGTGTTGCAGTCCCGGCCCAGAAACGGCGCGCGCAGCCCCCGGGAACTCTGGTCGGCGAGCAATCCGAGGATGACCCCGCCACGGTTCATCGCGGCGCGCAGCAGCGGCCCGTCCGCACGACGTTCAAAATACCGGCAGCCGCTCGTGCCCCGCAACGTTTGCATGAGGCGGTTGAGCGCGGGCTGGTTGAGGGCCCGGTAGGTGGTGGCGCACTGATAGTCCGCCCGGACATCGTGGAAGCGCGCATAAAGTTCGAAATTGCCGAAATGGCCGATGGCGACGACGACATTGCGCAGCGGCTCCGCGCCGTTTTTTTGCGGCAGGCGCCCGATGCCGGCGAACTCGACGTGCGGCTGCAGCTCCGCCGCCGTCATCGCGGAGGTCTTGATGGCGGACAGATAGTTTTCGCCGATCCGGCAGAAGTTTTCCCGGGCGATGGCCCGGATTGCCTCCGCCGTTTTTTCAGCGCCGAAACATTTCGTCAAATTGTCCAGCACCACGCGGCGGTGACGGCCGTCGAGGCGGCAGGCCAGCGCCCCCAGCGCGCGCCCCAGCCGGGCGACGAACCGCAGCGGCAACGCCTGAATCAGCGCGACGAACGCCCGGCCAACGAGATAAAGCAGCGCGTCCATATCAGCGGAAACAGATTTTTCGGACGCAATCCTGAAAGTCGTTGGCGCCGGCGACAATCTTGATCTCGACGCGCATGAAATAGAACGAGAGGTCGCGCCGGTCAATCTTCGGGAACCGCACGGCGTCCTTCTGCGTGGTGACGATGATTTCCGCCTGCCGTTTTTTGGCGCGGTTGATGGCGTTGAGGATTTCCTGCTGGGTGAAGCGGTGATGGTCGGCGAAGCGCTTGGTGTAAACGAGTTCGCCGCCCAGCTTCACCAGGCTTTGCTCGAAACTTTCCGGCTGGGCGATGCCGCTCAAGGAGGCGACTTTTTTGCCGGCCAGCAACTCCAGCCCCTTGCGCTCACCGGTAAAAACATCCTCAAAATAAAGCGGCTGGTGCACGCATTCGATAACGGGGGCGGTGGGATTCAACCGGGCAATGCGCTCGCGCAGGGCGGCGGTCTGGCCGTCGCTCTTGGTGATGAAGATGGTGTGGGCGCGGGCCAGGTGCGACGGGGGCTCGCGCAACGTGCCGCGCGGCAGCAGATGCTCGTTGCCAAAGGGCTGCTGGCGGTCGATCAGCACGACATCATGCCGGCGGCCGCGCAGATGCCAGTATTGGAAACCGTCGTCCAGCAGCAGCGTGTCGCAGCCAAATTTCTCAATCGCATAACGCCCGCTCTTCACGCGGTCCTTGTCCACCAGCACAACGACATCGCGCAAATTGGACGCAAGCATGTAGGGCTCATCGCCGGCGGTTTCAGAATCGAGCAGCAGCGATTTGCCGTCGGAGACGATGCGCGGCGGCGTCTGGTCTTCGCGCAACAGGATTTTATTCAGCAGTTTTTGATGCAGCGGGGTGGGTTTGGAGCGATAACCGCGCGAAAGGATGGCCACATTGCGCCCGGCATCGCGGAGCTCGCGCGCGAATTTTTCCACAACCGGGGTTTTGCCGGTGCCGCCCACCGTGAGGTTGCCGATGGCAATGACCTGCACGCCCAGCGTCTTATCCCGCAGGATGCGGACGTTGTAAAGCCAGCGGCGCAGTTTGACAATGACCTGAAATACCTTCGAACCGCCGAACAGGGTCCCGCGCGTCAGCTTGGCCTTGAAATCATGACGCTCCTCGAACACGACTTCGAGGAAGAAAGTTTCAAGGGTTTCGGCCCAGGCACGGAATTTTTCACGCATCACGGCTCAATGTGCCAAGTCTGGAGCGGGTTTTGAATTGTTAATTTTGAGTTTTTAGTTGCGAACCAAACTGCCGGCGCCAACTAAAAATTAAAGACTCAAAACTAAAAATTGATTTCAGTAGCCGAGCTTGGCGACTTCCTGCTGCAGCGCGAGCTGAAATTCCTGCACGTCGGGAGCCGACGGTTTGTAGCCCGGCTGCTTGGGCACGACGCCGAGCCGGCCCGACTGATCCAAATACCAGTCGGCGGTCTGGCCGTCGCTGAAATTGACCTTGCCGCTGATGATCGCCCCCGGCTTGGTGATTTGATCCACGCCCACGGAAACCTTTCCGCCGGCCGGGGCCAGCGGCGCCTGGTCGCCGAGCGCAGCCTGAACCGGGGCCACGGCGGCCGCCGCCGGTTTAACCGCAGCGGGCGGCTCGACCACTTTCGGCGGCTCCGGGTCCTTGGGCGTCAGCTTCAAATCATCCACCAGGAAGCGCGCTTCCATGTAGGTGAGCTTGAGGCCGAAATCCGCCGCAAGCCGGCTCTGGATTTCCGAAAGTTTCGCGCCCTGCGCGATCCACACGCTCACGCGCTGCCGTTGTTCGTCGGTCAAATTCATGCCGCCAGTCTAATCAAGTGTGCTTGATAAGCCAATCGTAACCCTTCGATTCCAATTCCAGCGCGAGCGACTTATCGCCGGATTTCACGATGCGGCCATCGGCCATGACATGGACGAAATCCGGCACGATATAATTCAACAGCCGCTGGTAATGCGTGATGACCAGCTGCGCGGAATCAGCGCGACGCAATTTGTTCACGCCGCCGGAAACGATTTTCAGGGCGTCGATATCCAGGCCGGAATCCGTTTCATCGAGAATCGCCAGCCGGGGCTCCAGCACGGCCATCTGGAAAATTTCCGCGCGCTTCTTCTCGCCGCCGGAGAAACCCTCGTTGACCGAGCGCTTGAGCAAATCCTCGTTGAGGTCGAGCAGCTTGATTTTGTCTTTGACGAGATTGAGAAACTCGATCGCATCGTACTCCGGCAGGCCTTTGGACTTGCGGATCTCATTCAGCGCGGCCTTGAGAAAATAGGTGCTGTTCACGCCGGGAATTTCCACGGGATATTGGAACGCGAGAAACACGCCTTCGCGGGCACGCTCTTCGGGATCCAGCTCCAGCAAATCCTGACCGAGATATTTCACCGTTCCTTCGGTCACGTCGTAGCCGTCGCGGCCGGCGAGGATGGCGGCGAGCGTGCTCTTGCCGCTGCCATTGAGCCCCATCAAGGCGTGGACTTCGCCCGGGTTGATCGTCAGGCTGAAGCCCTTGAGGATTTGTTTGTTCTCCACGCCGGCGTGGAGGTTTTTAATTTCAAGAATAGGTTGCTTGCTCATTTTTCTAAATTTTTATTTTAACCACGGATGGACACGGATAAACACGGATTCAAAATCATAATACAACGCGCTCAAATTCCAACCGGGCATTTTTGAAATTCAAAATCAAACCCACCCGCAATTTCGTGAGGCGGAGATAATTCATCAGCTGACCGCGCTCGTGATCAGTGATTTGGCCAATAACCTTCGTGTCCACTATTACCGATCCAAACGCAATGAGGTCAGGAACAAATTCTCCGACTTCAACGCCGCGAAACAAAACTGGAAACCGCCGCTGCTGGTCGAACGCAATGCCGTTCTGTTTGAACAAAACCGTCAGGGCATTTTCATAAATCTTCTCAGGCAACCCGTGTCCAATTTCATTCTGAACTTCAAATGCAAATCCAATAAGCTTCTCTGTTTCCGCCTTCAAAAGAAGTTTGGATCCACCACCGCGCCGCAAATCAGGTCTTTCATCCGGGTCCATCTGGGTCCATCCGTGGTTAAAAATTTCAGCCGACGCTGCCCTCAAGACTGACCCCCAGAAGTTTCTGGGCCTCCACGGCGAACTCCATCGGCAGTTCCTTGAAGACTTCCTTGCAGAAGCCATTCACGATCATGTTGACCGCATCCTGCGTGGAAAGCCCGCGCGAATTGCAGTAAAAAATCTGGTCCTCGCCGATCTTCGAGGTCGAGGCCTCATGCTCGACGCTCGACGACGTGTTTTTCACCTCAATGTAAGGAAACGTGTGCGCCCCGCACTTCGCCCCGATGAGCATCGAGTCGCACTGCGAAAAGTTGCGCGAGTTCGCCGCGCTCTTGTGAATTTCCACCAGACCCCGATAGCTGTTCTGGCCGCGCCCGGCGGATATGCCCTTGGAGACAATGGTGCTCCGGGTGTTCTTGCCGATATGAATCATCTTCGTACCGGTGTCGGCCTGCTGCAGGTTGTTCACGACGGCAACGGAATAAAATTCACCCTTGGAATTGTCGCCGAGCAAGATACAGCTCGGATATTTCCAGGTGATCGCCGAGCCGGTCTCGACCTGCGTCCAGGTGATGCGCGAATTCCGGCCCTTGCACAAGCCCCGCTTGGTCACGAAATTGTAGATGCCGCCCACGCCGTTTTCGTCGCCAGGATACCAGTTTTGAACCGTGCTGTATTTGATTTCCGCGCCATCGAGCGCGACCAGTTCCACCACGGCGGCGTGCAACTGGTTTTCATCCCGCATCGGCGCGGTGCAGCCCTCGAGATAGCTCACACTCGCGCCATCGTCGGCCACAATCAGCGTACGCTCGAACTGGCCGGACTTGGCGGCGTTGATGCGGAAATAGGTCGAAAGCTCCATCGGACAGCGCACCCCCTTCGGGATGTAGCAGAACGACCCATCGGTGAAGACGGCGGAATTCAACGCGGCGTAATAATTGTCCGTGTAAGGCACCACCGAGCCGAGGTATTTTTTGACGAGGTCGGGATGAGAATGCACCGCTTCGCTGAACGAGCAGAAAATGATGCCCTTCTTCGCCAGATCTTCGCGGTACGTCGTGCCGACGGAAACGGAATCAAAAATCGCGTCCACCGCAACGCCCGCCAGCCGGCCGCGCTCCCGCAACGGAATGCCCAGCTTCTCGTAGGTTTCCAGCAGCTTCGGATCCACCTCATCCAGGCTCTTCGGCGCGTCGCCCTTCGGCTTCGGCTGGGAGAAGTAGCTGATGTCCTGAAAATCAATTTTGGGATATTTGACGAACTGCCAAGCCGGCTCCGGCATCGTCTGCCAGTAGCGAAACGACTTGATGCGCCAATCCGTCAGCCACACCGGCTCGTTTTTTTTGGCCGAAATGTGCCGGATGGTATCCTCGCTCAAACCCGGCGGCGTGGACTCGGACTCGACATCGGTGACGAATCCGTATTTGTATTCCTGTTTGACCAGGCTCTCAATGGTTTCAGTCGCTGTGCTCATCTAAAATCAATCCTTATGGGCGCAATCCGCGCAAAGGCCGTGAATGGCCACCTCGTAACGCTCCGGTTTAAATCCGCGCGGCACGGCAACGCAGGGCAGTTCCGGCGGCAAGTCCACGTCAAAAACCGTCCCGCACCGGCGGCAGTGGAAATGACCATGCTCATGCATATTCGGGCAGAAGCGCGTCGCGCCGCGATCCACCGTCACCTGCCGCGCCAGCCCGCATTTTACCAGAGCGTCGAGGCAGTTGTAAACGGTCGCATGGGAAATCTCCGGCATCTGCCGCTTGGCGCGGATGAAAACCTCCTCGGCAGTCGGATGGTCGCGCTTGTGCCGCAGCACGTCATAGACCTGCTGCCGCTGCGGCGTGAGGCGAAACCCGGTCGCGCCCAACTGTTCGGTCAGGTGCCGTTCGTCCTGCTGGTGGCTGCGGGCCTTCATCGGGGGAAAATTACCGCACGGCGGGGCCAAGTCAAGATTTAGAATAATTCTAAATGTTGGCCGGTGAACCAAGCGCCGCCGGGAATCATTTCTGAAAAACGTGGACGCGAGCCGGCGGGATGTTCCACCAGATGATTTTGGAGGCGACCAACCGGAAGTCGTCCGCGCCCCGGCTGCGGTCCTGGCTGATATGGTAGCTGTATTGCACCCAACGGCCGCGCGGTTCGAGGACAGAACGGATTTTGGCGGCGAGCGCCTCCGCCTCCGCCGGCGGAAAATTCAGCAGGGGCAGGCTGGAGATCACCGCGCCCACGGATTTGACGGGGTGCGGCAGCCCGGCGAGCAGCGTGTCCAGATGCCAGGCGTCGCCGGTGATAATGCGGGCGAGCGGAAACCGCTTGCGAAGATGCTTGGCGAGAACCGGATTGTTTTCGATGGCCACCAGCCGGTCTTCGCACAAGCCGCGCTTGAGGAGCGCGGCGGTGACGGCGCCGGTGCCGGGACCGAGTTCAAGGACAAAACTCTCGGGATCGCGCGGCAACCAGCGCGCCATGGCCGAGGCGAGCATGGGCGAACTTGGCGCGACCGCGCCGGTGCGCTGCGGATTGGCGAGCCATTCGCGCAGAAACAATGACGAGTCGGCCAACGCCGCAATAATTTTTCGTGCCATGACAATCCGACGGAATCTGCCATCAAGGTTAATCCATCCGCTTATTTCTACGCCACTGAAATTTCATTGATATTTCACCGGCTGGATTTGCCCTGGTAAATCCGGCTGAACTCCGTTCGAGCGGCCGCGCGCCGGCCCCCCCATTCCTGCCAGCTTTTTTCCCAAACCGCGCCGACGAGGTTGGTTCGGGCGGCGGGCCAGATGGCATCAAGCTGGTTCAAAGCCTTTTCCGCCTCGGCGCGCTGATGCCATTGCAGATGCGTCTCGGCGAGGTTTAGCTGGTTTTCGGGAAATCCCGGGGCCAGCGCGGCAGCCCGGTCGAGCCAATCGCGCGCCTTGTGCCGGCTGCCAATGCTGACGGGCCAACCGGGGGCATCGCGATACAACAGACCGAGGCAGCGAGGCGGCCCGGCAAAATCAAATTTTTCATCCAGATCGGCGGCAGCCTTGAATTCGCGTTCGATTTCCTTCACCAGCCGATAAGCGGCCAGGGACGGCGCCTCGGCCTGGGCGAGCTGCCCAAAATTCATGGCAAGATAGTAATGACCCGGGGCCGACTTGGGCTGACCGGCGAGCGACTGACGGCAGGCGGCAATGCCGATCCGGGCGATTTCCGCCCGCCGGGCGTCATTCGTGGCGCAGTCGGCCCAGTCAAAACTCGCGCGGCCGAAACGCCAAGCGGCGGCGTAGTCGTTGGTGTTCGACTCGAACTGTCTCAGCGCGGTTAGAAATTCCCTTTCGGCACGGGCGATAAAAATCTTATTGGTTTCCGACTGGCCGAACAGCGGGAGGGCCAGCGCAAAAAACAGCCCCAGCGCGAGGAATCTCCCGGAAGTTTTTGGTTTCGGCGACATGATGCGGTCAATTAGAAGTTGCCATCGTGCCGTAGTGATTTATACTCGGCAAGTGAGATTAAAATGGAAATTCCTGTGGCTAACGCTGCTGGCGGCCCTGCCGCTGGTGGTGGAAGGCTGCGGTGGCATCAATGCCAGCAAAAGCGTTTCCCCGGCCAGTTTTTTCCTGCCGGGGCTGCTGCAAGCCACGCCGCCACCCGCCATTGAATACACCAATCTGGTCGCCACACTCCGATAACCTATGCGTTTCCCCTTCGCACTGTCGGCGAAAATCGCCGGCCACATCATCAAACACAAGCTCAAGCGCACGCCGAAATTTGCGATGGTGCTGCAACTTGAACCGCTGCACACCTGCAATTTGACCTGCACCGGCTGCGGCCGCATCCGCGAATATTCCACGAACCTCAAAGACATGGTGCCGCTGGAAAAATGCCTCGCCGTCGCGCAGGAATGCGACGCGCCGATGGTGTCCATCTGCGGCGGCGAGCCGCTGATCTATCCCAAAATCGAGGAACTGGTCGCCGGCATGCTCGCGCAAAAGCGCGTGCTGTACATCTGCACGAACGGCGTGTTCATGCGCAAAAAAATGCGCGACTACCTCGCCACAATCTATTCGCCGGCAAGCGAGCCGATGCTGGGAAAGCTGCTCGCCGAAAAATTGATCACCGACAAGGAGGCCGAGGCCATCCGCAACGCCGACGGCGCGGCGAAGACCAAAGTGGTCATCCGCCCGACGCAGTGGATGTATTGGAACGTCCACGTGGACGGCCTGGAATTCACGCACGACCTGATCGTCGAGCGCGAAGGGGTGTTCAAGGAGTGCATCGAGGCCATCAAGATGGCGAAGGTGCTCGGCTACCAGGTCGCCACGAACACGACCGTATACAAGGAAACCGACGTGACGGAGATCGAGGACATGTTCCGTTACCTGAGCTCGCTCGAAGTGGACGGCCACACCATTTCACCCGGCTACGATTACGACGCGGCGAAGAAAGACATGGTCAAACGGCTCGGCCGCGACCCGCAGGAGTTTTTCCTCACGCGCACGATGACGCGGCAGAAATTCGCCAAGATCCAGGAATGGGGCGAGCTGTTCACGATTTTCGGCACGCCGGTCTACCAGGAATTTCTCGCCGGCAAGCGCGAACTGACCTGCACCGCGTGGGCCATCCCGACCTACAACGTCAAGGGCTGGAAAGCCCCCTGCTACCTGATGACCGACGGCCACTACGACGGCTATCAGGAAATGCTCACGAAGGTGAGCTGGGAAAAATACGGCGTGGTCAACGGCGTCGCCCGCGACTCGCGGTGCGAACACTGCATGGTCCACTGCGGGTACGATCCCAGCGGCGCGCTCGGCACCAATTATCAGCGCGGCGACAACTGGAAGAATTTCAAATACAACTTCGGGGCCAAGCCCAAACCGTTTCCGGCCAGCGCCGAACTGCAAAAGCGCGCCTACAACGGCACCACCATCGGCAAGGGTCACCTCGCCGCCGCTCAGGCCGCAATCAATTCCCCTGCCGCCGGCGCCCGCGGCGCCTTCACGCGCAAGGAAGAGGAACCCGCGCACGAAGCGCATGTCGGCACCCATTGCGGCACCGCCGACACCTCCGAACGGGATGACTTGCTGGCAAAAATCAAAGACGTGAATACGGCGGGCTGATTTTCCCACCGCTTAGGGCATATCCATCAAATATGCAGCCGCCCGGCGGGGACCAAAATGAGGGCGGTCTTTCCGGGTTTTGGCTTCGTGCGGCCACACTATCTCTTCAAAAGCCCCAGGGCGTGTTTTCAAAAACACGCGGGATTTATCTTTCGCCCCATTCCGGGGCTGGATGTCATTGACGGGCCAAGCCCACGGTTGCACCGCGGGCTACTGCCGGCCGCTGCTCCGCAGCTAGAAATTGATTTTGAAAACACGCCCCAGCCCGCCGATGAGCGCAGATTGAACCGCCTCATCGGCGTTTTTTTTTGCCGTTTCTTACCCGGCAATCCACGGTTGAGGGCGACAAAGTTGCACTTCGCCGCAAAGGCGGTTAAAAGCCTTCAGCCCCGCGAACCAAAGACGGCGTCGAGAATGACTTCCTTGGTTTTCCAGATGAGCGCCATGGTCATGGCCAATGGAAGCAGGATGAAAAAAATGAGCAGCAGGTTGCTGAACCGGTTCACCCAGAAGAGCAGCCGCCCGATCGGCGGCGACAGATGCGGCATCTGCGTCAACCCGATGAATCCGATTAATAAAAACAGCAGCGCGACGAGCAGCCAGCGGTTGAGCGCGGTGAATTGCCGGGTTTCGTGCCGCAGCGTCTCGTCGGGAAGCATGGCGCCGAGACGCTTGAGCACGAGGTTCAGGTTGAACAGGAACAGGATGCCGGAAAGCTCGAGCAGCAGAACGGCGGCATCGAAGAACGGCTGGTCCGGCATTTTGTTGCGCCAGTAGATAAATGGACAGAGGCCGAGGTTGACGAGCGCGAGGAGCTGCGCGCGGTCAAGCGCGTGCCGCCACGGGCGCTCCTGCTTCTGAAAGTCGTGCATCAGCCAGAGGGCATAGACGAGCAGAATGTTGATGGCAAACACGGGCAGAAATCCGAGCGGCTTGAGCCAGTCAGCCCGCGCGGTCTCGGCGGATACGAGCAGCGCGGCGGGAAGCCCCCAGAACAAGGCGGACAGGCCGCGCGCCAGCTTGCCGAGCGAGCGGAACAGGGACGGGTTGGAGAGGGCGTCAGGCATGGGGAAATTATGAAGGAAAAATGGCAAATGATGAAACAAATTTCCACCCGCCGGCTGCGGGCAAAAGCAAAACCGCCGCCACGGTTGTTGCGCGTGACGGCGGGTGAGAAATGGGAAACAAATTATTTCCGGTGGGGATGGTGAAGATCCAGGGCCAATCTTACTTCCGACGACGGATTTGCCGAAGCATACCCAAACCGCCCAAACCGGCCAAGGCCAGCGTGGAGGGTTCGGGAGTAGCTTCAGGCGTGGCGCTAAAGCCATGTGCACTGTAAGAACCGTCCTGATACCAACCGACGATAGTGTTGCCCGAAATTCCCTCAATCGCTGTGCCACCAATACCGAGCGGATTGTCTATGGTCGTGTAGGTGCTGCCATCATACAGAAATCCGTTCATCGTGTAATTGGCGTCATAATAGTATCCCACGACGTCGTTGCCATCAATGCCGGTGACCTCGGTGCCATAGACCGCCAGAGGATCATTTAACGTCGTAAATGTGCTGCCATTGAATAAGAAATCCCAGTGATTCCAGTTGGCATCGTAATATGTGCCCACAATGTTATTGCCAGAAATGCTCCTTGCTACCGTGCCATTGACTCCGAGTGGATCATCTATGGGCGTATAGGTGCTGCCGTTGTAAAGGAAACCATGTGTGTTACCGGCCACATCGTAATACATGCCCACAATGTTGTTGCCAGAAATGCCAAGAGCTGCGGTGCCGTTTACGCCCTGAGGTGCGCTCAGAGTTGAATAACTGCTGCCATTATACAGAAAGCTGCGTGATTGATACGAACTGTCTTGGTAGCCACCCACCACGCTGTTTCCGGAAACGCTGTAAGGAGTGGTGGTCACGGAGCCCGGAACATTCAAGTCAGTATAAATGCCACCACTGTAGAGAAAGCCCAAAGGATCGGGTGAGGCAGTGGTCTGATATGTGCCCACTATGTTATTGCCGGATATGCCATAGGCCACCGTAGCAATGGAAAGAGGATGATCCAAGGTGGTGAAGGAGTATTGCGCTTGTGCCGAGCCAACCGCCAGGCCCAATGAGGCGAGACCGTAGGTGAGTTTAACGAGTGTTTTATTCATAGGTCTGTTTTGTTGTTTGGTGAAATCTGGTGGCAAATTATTCCCGGCGGCGGAAGAGCAGTAGGCTGCCCAGCCCACCCATCACGGACAGCGCCAGCGTGGAGGGTTCAGGCGTGGGGCTCGGCTCCACGGTTACGGTCACATTTACCGGCGTGGTGAACAGGTAAGGATCGCTTCCGGTATAGGTTCCGGCATTAAAACTTGAGAAGGCATTGGCGAATTCCACGGAATTGACCGTTCCCGGCGTGTATTGAATGACGTCGCCTGCGGATGAATTTAAGATGGGGGAGATGTTAAAGCCGATCCCTTCAGAAGTTGAGCCAAACATAGTCGTATGACTCATGCCAAAATAATTGAACGCCGACGAACTGGATGTCGCGGTATCAGTCAAGGTTCCGGCATCGGAAAGAGTGTAATTCAACATGGTCCGACTGTTAAACATACCAGTGGTTGAGATGGAAATGATGTTGAAGCCGTTGCCTTGGGAAATGGCACCGGTGGTAGTCCAATCCCCGCCCATGATCCAAGTGACCAGCGCATCGTTTCCGTTCACGAGCGAAACATTGAGATCAAGGGTTGATTGTGCCGAGGCCGTCGCGCCCAGCAGGACGAGACTACAGGTGAGTTTAATGAGTTGTTTATTCATAGTTTTGATTTGTTAGTGGATTTTTTTTGTGTTTGTTGATTGTCTGTCCGTCCGGTGCTTTACGTTTGAAGTTTTTCCAGCAGCCAGGCCATGTTTTCGCCCAGCCCTTTCATGTTGGCGATGCCTTCTGCGTCGTGTTCCACCTCGCCGATGTCACGGCCAATGCCAAAATTCCAATAGGGTGCGCCGGGCACGATCATTTGCATGAGGTGGAAAAAATGATTGATGGTGTCCAGCGCGTGCATCGCGCCGCCACGCCGTTCGGCCAGCACGCCCGCGCCCACCTTGCGTTTGAACAAGCCGCCGTTCACGGAAGCCACCCGGCCGGAACGGTCAATCAGCGCCTTCAACTCCGGCGTGATGTCGGCAAAATACACGGGTGAGCCGAGAATGATGCCATCGGCGGCCGCCATCTTGGCGATAATGTCATTAACCGGATCGTTGGGGATGGAGCAGCGCTGGTTCTGGAGTTTCATGCAGGTGTTGCATCCGCCACAGCCGCGAATGGCGTGGCCGCCAAGCTGGACCAATTCCGTCGCGATGCCTTCCGCCTGCAACGCGGCAAAGACATGGTTGATCAGCAGCGCGGTGTTGCCGTTCTGCCGGGCACTGCCGTTGATGGCGAGAACTTTCATGCGGGCACGGTGATGCTCACGCGGTAGATGGGCGGTATGCCCGGTGGCCATGTCGGCAGGGCGAACCGTTTCGTTACGGGACGGTTGGCTGACCGTGGGTGGGCAGACTCTCGCTTCATGCCGATTATCTTCGGCGAAGCGGCGGAATTATAAATGGGACGTCCGTCCTATGCGCGGCAGGGAATCAGACGTCGAAGGTGCGGGCGGCGGCCAAGCGGGTTTCCACACCAAGTTTGGGGTAAATTTTTTCGAGGTGATGCCGGACGGTGTGGTGGCTGATGCCCAAAATCATGGCGATTTCGGAATTGCGCTTGCCTTGCTTAACCCAGTGCAGGATTTCCTGTTCGCGGAAAGAAAGGCCGTTAGGCGTTGGGCGGGGCGGCAGTGGGGCAGCGGGGTAAAAGGACGGCAAGGCGCTCAAAACCCGTTGGAAAATTTGAACGGGTTTTATTTCCGGCGCTTGAAATTTCCGGCTGCGTCCGCAAGTCAAAATCATTAAATGCCCGGATGATGTGGTTTGGTAGATCGCGGTCATGTCCCCGATCCCCAAGGGGCGATCCACTTCGTTATAGATTTTGCCGCGCTGCCATAACCGGTCGGGCACCAAGTCGCTGCGCAGGTAAACCGCTGGTTGGCGATGCTGAAGAAATTTCCGGGTCAAAGGATGATGGGAGAATTTGTCTTTCACCGTTTGCATCAACGGATGCGCCGAGCCGAGCCAGCCGGTGCCGGGTTGGAAGGAATCAATGGTGCGCGAAGCCAAATGGCAATAAAGAACGGAATAATAATCGCCCGCCACCAACTCCTTGAGTGCCGCCAAAGATGCCTCGGCTACCTTGCGTTCGCACGGCTCGGATAAAATCCGCTCCAGCAAATCCAGATTGAGCGAGGAGGTGGTCATGCGGTCGGGTATGGTCAATTATGTCGGGCGGCTGGTTGCAGGCAAGCCGGTTCGCTTTTGTATCGGCCCGCCGCGCGCCGGCTTGAGTCAAAAACTCAAATAGGTGTAAGCCTTTAACCCGCGCTCGTAGTCGTCCAGCAGGCGCATGGCTTCGCTGGGTTTCATCCGGTCGGACTTGATGGCCTCGTCCATCTGCGCCTTCATGCGGCGCTTGAGCTCGTTTTCGTCGTATTGCACGTCGGCGAGCGACTGGACGATGGTCGCGCCCTCGATGATCTCCTCGATGTAATAACCGGCGGGTTCGTCGGGTTCGAGGAAGATGTGCACCTCATTGACGCGGCCGAAGAGGTT
The DNA here is from genome assembly GCA_903917705.1 of uncultured Verrucomicrobia subdivision 3 bacterium. Lineage (GTDB taxonomy): Bacteria > Verrucomicrobiota > Verrucomicrobiia > Limisphaerales > UBA11358 > UBA11358. The sequence goes on from CAIXBQ010000005.1 coordinate 15,656, forward strand.
GTGGAGATCGCCCATGATGTCCTGATACGCGCCCATCAGGAAAAACCCGAGATAGTAGGGCTCGAGGTTGCCGTTGCCGTTGGTGTTGAGCTGATGCACCGGCAACGTGTCGCGCACGTCGCGCAGGTCAATGAACTTGTTGACCTGACCGTCGGAATCGCAGGTGATATCCACGAGCGTGGCCTCGCGCGTGGGGCGTTCATGCAGGCGCGCGATCGGCATGATGGGGAATAATTGCCCGAGCGCCCAATGGTCGAGCAGCGACTGGAAGACGGAAAAATTGCAGAGGTATTGGTCGCCGAGCGCGTCCTCGAGTTTGCGGATTTCCTCGGGCGTATAGGGCTGGCCCTGGAAACTCTCGACGACCGCGCGGCCGATCTGCCAATAGAGATCCTCGATCTTGGCCTTGTCGGGCAGGTCCATCATGCCGAGCGTGAACATGTGCTGCGCGTCGTCGCGACGTTCGAGCGCGTCGTGGTAGGCTTCGAGCTTGTTGAGCTTCGCGAGGTTTTTCTGGATGTCGAGCAGTTCGCAGACGAGCGGATGCTCGCGCTCGCCGAACTTTAGAAATTCGTTCGGCCGGACTTTTTCAATGGAGCCGAACACTTCCACGATCAGCACGCTGTGATGCGCGACGATGGCCCGGCCGCTTTCGCTGACGATGTCGGGATGCGGCACGCCCTCGGCATTGCAGACATCGGCGATGTAATACACCACGTCGTTCGTGTATTCCTGCAGGGAGTAATTCGTCGAGCTGTCGAACGCCGTCCGGCTGCCGTCGTAATCCACGCCCAAGCCGCCGCCGACGTCCAGATATTCGATGGCAAACCCCATCTTGTTCAGCTTCGCGTAAAGCCGCGCGGCCTCCTGCACCGCTTTTTTCACGGTCAGGATGTCGGGCACCTGCGAGCCGATGTGAAAGTGCAGCAGCTTGAGGCAATGGCCGAGATTTTCCGCGCGCAGCATTTCCGTGGCGGCGAGGATTTCCCCGGTGCTCAAGCCGAACTTTGCGTTTTCGCCGCCGCTATCGGCCCAGCGGCCGGCGCCCTTGCTCAACAGGCGCGCGCGGATGCCCACGAGCGGCTCCACGCCGAGCGACTTGGAAATGGCGATGATCTGCTTCAGCTCCTCCAGCTTCTCGACGACCATGATGACGCGCTTGCCGAGCTTGGTGCCGAGCAGCGACATCCGGATGAACTCCGCGTCCTTGTAGCCGTTGCAAATGATGAGACAGCCCTGGTGATGCTGCAGCGCCAGGCCCGCGAACAGCTCCGGCTTGCTGCCGACCTCGAGGCCGAAATCGAACGGCTTGCCCGCATCCAGGATTTCCTCCACCACTTCGCGGAGCTGGTTCACCTTGATGGGAAACACGCCGCGATACCGGGCCTGGTAATTAAATTCCACGATGGAACTTTGAAACGCCTTATTGATGGCCTCCACGCGGTGCCGGAGAATATCCTGGAACCGGATGAGCAGCGGAAACTTCAAGCCGCGGCTTTTCGCCTCCTCGATCACGTCGGTGATGTCCACCGTCGCGCCGAGTTCCTGAAGCGGGTGCGCGACGACATGGCCGGCGTCATTGATGTCGAAATACTTCGCGCCCCAGCGGTGGATGTTATAAAGCGCGCGCGCCGCCTCGATGTTCCACGGTGGCGGCGGATTTGCGTCAATCGGACTGTTCATCAGAATGGTTCAGACCAATGCATTATGAAAAGCCGGGCGCAGAAATCAACAAGCACCTTGAATATTTTTTTGCGGCGGTTCCCGGCGCGCGCGCCCGGTCCGGCGCAGACAACCCGGTAGCCCGTGATTTTTTCCTTCCAACTGCCGGGGGTTTTATTGCCTGCGCCAGCCCTGGGCCGGCCAGTTCCAGAAAGTATCTGGCGGGTTCCAGATTTGGCCTGGAGGCTTACAATTTCAAGCTGGCGGCATCCAAAGTGTTCCAAACAGAGGCGTTAACGCAAAAAAACGGGGTTCCTCGCTGTTTTCAGTGGAATAGATTCTGCGGTTGGCGGGGGCTTGGGCAAGGTCCCGGAGGGACACTAGAAATTAGATGGGGGCAAGACCACCTCGGCGGTCGCCGCCCCCGGTAACGGTCACTCATTGGTCAGCGTCCTGAAAGGACGTATTCGCCAAGCGCCTGCGAAGCGATGGTTGACGCCAGAATCATCATTACCCGCGTTTTGGTGTCCAACTGGCTCTGGCGGATGACATCGTCGAACGCCCAGTTGTCGAACAGTGCGATGAACTCAGGATCCGTTTTTTGCAGTTTGGATTCGTAATTCGGGAATAGCTCTTCGTGATGCCTAACGGCGTTTTCGGTGAGTTGAATTGTTTTCATAATTTGGTCGGGCGCTCAGACGCCTTGTTGGCTAACAGCCTCAAGATTCCTTGTGCACGCCCAAACTGCGTCGAATTTCAAGCCCCGGTGTCATCGCGAGTTTGACGACGAGATCCGCCACGCTCTTGCGCGAGACCACGTCCGAGGCGTTTTTGAATGGCTCGCCTTTTTGCGTCGTCCCGTAGGCGATTTCGTCCCGGTCGTTCAGCCAGGCTGGCCGCAGAATGGTATAGTCGAGCCCGGATGCCTCGATGATGCTGGCTGACTTGCAATAGGGTTCGAGAATGCTGCCATGACGTTCACCCGGAATTTCGTCATAAATTCCCATCGAGCTGATGAAGATCAGGCGCTTGAGGCCGGTCTGCTTCATTGCAGTCACAATGCACCGAGCCTGCTGTTCCAACTGACCGGCGAGATTCGCATACACGACATCCTGGCCGGCCATGGCCGACTCCAGCGCTTTCGTGTCCAAAACATCGCCTTCCACCACGCGCACGCGGTCGGCATGGCTGGATTTTTTGAGACGCCGGGCATTACGCAAGTAAAGCGTCAGGCGCGCGTCAGTGCGTTTCAAGAACAGGTCGGTGGCCACACGGGCAATCTGGCCGTGGGCACCGAGAATCAAGATTTTGGTCATGGCAGCAAAGCCGGTTCGGTCTCACCGACCAACCAATTTCTGTAGATTTTCCGGGTAACGCGCGCCCTGCAACGTGAGCTTGTCGGAGGCGGCGTTGATTTCACGCAGGTCATCTGGCGTAAGTTCTAGCGCAGCACCGCCGATGTTCTCAACCAAGCGAGGCAACTTGGTCGTGCCGGGAATGGGCACGATCCATGGCTTCTGCGCCAGCAGCCAAGCCAAAGCGACTTGGGCGGGTGTAACTTTTAGTCGCGCGGCAATGGTGTTGAGCAAATCTACCACGACTTGATTCGCCTTCCGGGCTTCTGGCGTAAAGCGCGGGACGACGTTGCGGAAATCAGTCGCGTCAAACTTTGTATTTTCGTCAATCTTACCGGTGAGGAATCCCTTACCCAACGGGCTGAAGGGCACGAAGCCGATTCCGAGTTCTTCGAGCGTCGGGATAATCTCCGTCTCGGGCTCACGCCAAAACAGCGAGTATTCACTCTGCAACGCGGTGACCGGCTGAACGGCATGGGCACGCCGGATGGTCTTCGCCCCTGCTTCCGACAGGCCAAAATGTTTTACCTTGCCGGCCTGAATTAATTCCTTCACCGCGCCGGCCACGTCTTCGATCGGCACGTTCTCATCAACGCGGTGCTGATAGAACAAATCAATGACATCGGTCTTGAGCCGCTTGAGCGAACCTTCGACGGCCTGCTTGATGTGGGCTGGCTGGCTGTTCAAGCCCGCCGCCCCCGGCCGCTTATCGCTGCCACTCAAATCAAAACCGAATTTCGTAGCAATGACTACTTGCTTGCGGAAAGGAGCGAGCGCTTCGCCGACAAGTTCCTCGTTGGTGTATGGGCCATAAACTTCGGCGGTATCAAAAAATGTGACGCCGCGCTCCACGGCTGCCCGAAGCAGCGTGGTCATTTCCTGTTTATCTTTCGGCGGGCCATAGGAAAAACTCATTCCCATACAGCCAAGGCCAAGCGCCGAGACTTCCAAATTACTTTTTCCGAGTGTGCGTTTTTTCATAATTGTATTCCTTCACTTTGGAGCGAGTTCGCCGAACCAATACGCCGCCGTTACTCCGCCATCCATGAGGAAATCGCTGCCGGTGATAAACGCACCGTCAGAACCCATGAGCAGTGCGCCGACGGTTCCAACCTCGTCGGGAGTTCCGGCTCGGCCAGCCGCGCACAATTCCATCATGTGGCGGTAGCCCGCGCCGCGCGGCCCTTTCAATTCATCATTCGCGAGCGGGGTGATGATGATGCCAGGGCTGATGGTATTGACCCGCGCGCCGCGCTTCCCCCAACGGACGGCTTCGGCCATGACCCGCAACGAGTTTCCGCGCTTTGAAATCTGATAGGCGTTGAGAGGGTCTGTCACCTTATCGAGTTGAAGCATCGGGAGTTTGAGCAATTCTTCGACCGGCGTCGTTGCGAGTGCTGCATTCTGCTCGGCGGAGAGTGCCGGCAGGCGATGGCCGGACATTGACGCAATCACGATTCCAGAACCACCGCGCGCAATCACGTTTCCAAATTCTTCCAGCACCAGCGCCGTTCCATAAAGATCAACCTTCAGGATAGTTTCCGGCGATGCCTGCGAAGGAGAAACGCCAGCGGCATGAATGACACCGAAAATTTCGCCAAAAGATTTGGCTGTCTCAACCAACGCTTGAACCGAAGCACGCGACGACACATCTACTTTCGTGGTGCTCACGCTGAAGCCGGCGTCGTTAAAAATCTTGGCCGCAGTATCGGCATTTTCCTGACGCAAATCCGCGAGCACGATGTGTTTGCCTGCGCCAACCCGCCGCGCAATTGCTTGGCCGATCAATCCTGCCCCAATGACGACGATAACATTTTTCTGTGTATTTGTTTTCATATTGTTCTCCTTGTTTTATATGGCTGTTTATTTCGTCAATGTTTGTCGCTTACAACACCTGACTCGTGGGTCGGAACAGAATTTCGTTTATGTCCACGTCCTCTGGCTGGCTCATCGCGAAGACGACTGCCCGCGCGAATGAATCGGCAGGAATCGCGGTCTCCTGGTAAAACTTGCTGACTCCAGAGGCAATGTCCGGCTCGGTGATGCTGTTCGGCAGTTCCGTCGCCACCGCACCCGGTGAGATGATGGTCGTGCGGATGTTGTAGGGTTTCACTTCCCCGCGAAGCCCTTCGGACAAGGCGCGCACGGCGTGTTTCGTCGCGCAATAGACCGCTCCATTCGGCGTGACCTTGTGACCGGCCACGGACGAGACATTGATGATATGCCCGGCTTTCTGCTGCTTCATGTGCGGCAGCGCCGCCGCGATGCCATACAGCACGCCTTTGCTATTCACGTCAATCATCCGATTCCAGTCGTCAATCTTGAGGCGCTCCAGCGGCGAATGCGGCATCAAGCCGGCATTATTGATCATCACATCAATGCGTCCGAACTTTTGCACGGCGGCATCAACCAAATTCTTTACTTGGTTATGGTCGGTGACATCGGTGGCGAGCGCGAGCGCCTTGCCGCCTTTGGCGGTCAACTCTCCCACCAATTTTTGGAGACGTTCAACGCGGCGTGCCCCGAGCACAACCGTTGCGCCTTCTGCGGAAAGAAGCCGGGCGGTCGCCTCGCCCAATCCGCTGCTCGCGCCCGTGATCACCACGACTTTGCCTTTGATGTTTTCCATATTTGAATCTTTCTTGTTGTTAAATGTTGAATCGAAATTACATCAGATGGTCGGGGCTGTCGCACACGGGATTGCTCCACCTGTTCTGATATTGCTCAAAAGTGCAATCAGACCGAAACCCCAGCTCCGACACGATTCCCCTTAAATTTTATCAGCCGGGTTGTGCGAAGATATTCGGTGTTTCCCCAGGTCCGAAATGGCGAATTTAAACTGTTTGACCGCCGAATCCCCGCGAGGCGGCGTCAACGCTGCTGGCGATAATCGCTGGGAGAAAGGCCGGTTTCCCGGCGGAAGAATCGGGCGAAATGGCTGGGGTTGGCGTAGCCGACATCCAAGGCAATTTCAACCACACTCCGTTTCGTTTCACGGAGCAGGCGCCTGGCTTCGTCCATCCGCAAGGTCAGCAGGTAGCGTGACGGCGACACACCCTTGGCATTCTTGAACAGGCGGGTGAAGTAAAATTTGCTCACCCCCGCTTGGGCCGCGAGTTGATCCAGATTAAAGTCTTCGGCAAGGTGTTCCGCCATCCAGTTGGATATTTGCTGGAGCTTGAAACCCGGCAGTGACGGGCTGCCGCTCGGCGACTCCTTGGTCGTTTCGGCGTAGTTCCGCGCCAGATGAACGGCGATGGCCTGCGCGATGCCTTCCAGGAAAAGCGGACTGGCGTGCCGACGCATCAATTCCTCATGCACTCGCTCCATCAACGAATTCAACGCAACGTCAGTGAACGCGGAAATGTTCCGCAACCGGGCGTGCGCCGCTTCTTCGCCGAAAACCTCTGCCAAGGCGCGCTCAAGCAGAGGCAGCGCAATGAATACCGCCATGGATTCAAACGGCTCGGCGGTAACCGCTTTCCAGCGGCAATCATAGGGAGCGCCGCCCGACGTGAGAAAGAAAGAACCCTTTTTCAGCCGCTGGGTGATCCAAGGTCCGTTGCCTTCCCGCTCCTGAAAATCGACCTCACCCGAAGTTGTCCAAGCAAGGAATGGTTCACTGACGGAGGGAAGAGGCAAAACATCGACGACGCGCGGCAGGGCGATGGTCCACGCCTTGATTTCACGCCAGGCTGCGCCGCTACCAACCCGCAAACATTTCCCGCCAACATAACGCTCGAAGGCTTCGGCTGATGTTGTCTCAGGAACCGGCATGCGGAAAAGAATCACCATTTGCACACAAAAATGCCAGAATGATTGCAAGCTCAACATGTGCCGCCTCAGCCGGATACGAAAGGACGCCGGAACCGGGAGATTCACACACTTTCCGCCGCCCCGCCGGGGCGGATTCCGATGCCGGGTCATACCGGGGGCGGCGCCGGCGGCTTGCCCCCGGCTAATTTCCCCGGCTCCTCCAGAGCCGGAAAATGCCCACTCATAAAATCCCAATTCCACCGAAAACAGCGGGGAACGCAAAAAAAAACGGCCTTTTCCACCAACCAGCCGGTTTGGCCTGAGCAATCCTGCCAGAAAGTTTGCCTTGAATGACTCGCAGGACACTCGATCACCGTTTCACCGCCGGCGGATGGGTCAAAGAATCCAGTCGTTCCCGAAGTTGCCGCCAGGCGGGGCTGCCCGCCGGCAGATTCGTCAGGCAGATGGTGAGGTGCTCAATGACCCGGTTGGTGTCATGCCGCCGGTTGGCGATTTCCGCCAGCCCCAGATGCACGCGGAACGGGTCAGCCCCGGCCCTTTCCAAGGACAGATAGTCAGCCTCCGCCGCCGGCAGGTCCGCCAGTTCCAAACCCGCCACGGCGCGGTTGAATCGAGCCGTGGTCATATTGGTCAAAACCAGCACGCGGTCCAGCAGCGGCCGGGCGTTGGTGGCGTCGCCAAGCTGCAGGAAGATCGCGGCTTGATTGTTCAGGAGCATCACATTGTCCGGATCCCGCGCCAGCCGGCCGGACAACAGTTGCTGCGCATTGGTGTAATCGCCGAAGTTCATGAACGCCTTCACCACCAGATTCAACACCCGGTCATCCGCCGGATGCTGCTGCAACAGCGTCTGCAGCACACCGCGCGCCTGCACCAGGTTGGTCTGCGAAAGCCAGGCGCCGGCTTCGAGCAGCGAGAGCTGAACTTCCAGCGGGTTGTCCGCCGGCAGCTTGCGGGCCGTCGCGCGCAAGCGGTGCACGATTTCAAAAACCTTGTCATCCATCCGCCAGCGGGAATATATCTCGCCGAGAGCCAGGTCCGGAGCCACCGCGCCGACCGCAAGGGTCCGGCAGCGTTCGAACTGCTGCGCAGCCTGACGCAGCTCGCCCCGCTGCTGAAAGGAACTGCCCAGCAGATAACAAATGACCGGGTCGTCGAACGGACCGCACTTGGACATAACCAGACCCAATTGCTTCGGATCGCGAAACCAGCCGGCCACCTGGTTCAGACCGGCCAGGTTCAAATGCGCGCCCGCCTGGAGATTGGTGTTGTTCTGCCGGTTGACGAGCGCAGCCAGATTGTTGGTGTTCAGGGACTGCGCCTGCTCAAACAGCCGGCACGCCGCCGGCAACCGGCCGGCGCGCTGGAGTTCCACGCCCCAGGTGTTCAGCGCAACGGAAAACCATTCGCCGAGCAGCCGGCTTTGCCGGGGCGGCACCGCGCCGACATGCAAATGCCGGAGAATCCGGCCGCCGAAATTCAGCCGGCCGATGGGCGGCGGCGCCAGGGTGCGGCTGATGGCAGCCAGCTCCGACGACCAGGTTTCATCCCAGAATTTCCCATTCTGCTCCGCCGCCGCCGGCGGCAGGGGCGGCGCGCCAAGGTGATCCCCGTCGCAAAGCTTCAGTTCAAAAATGGCGTCCTGCGGCTCGAGGTAAAACCGTTCGAAAAAATAGCCGAAACTCGGATGCAGGTAAAAGATGCGCCGGCCGCGCGCCACGCGACCCAGCAGCTGGGATATTTCCGACGGTTTCAGTTCGTGCCGGGTTTCCGCCGTCAACCAGCCGGACGGACGCCGGCGCTCCAACGCCGCACGATAAGCCGGCGAGGGCAGCGACAAAGTGTCCACCGCCAGCCAGTCCGACGCCGCACGCGAATGAGCCAGCGCCGCCTGAAAAACCAGGAGCTTTTCCAGATCATCGCTCAAGACCACGCCGCCGCCCGGCGGCAGGGAGCGGACAGCCAGCGCGCCGAAACCGGCCAGCGGCTGGCGGTTGGCCAGCGTGATCGCCGGCGCGTTGCGCAGCAGCAATCCTCCGGTCACCACCACCAACAACAACAGAAACACACCCGGCGCCGCGAATTGGCGGAAGCGCCGAAACGGGTCGTGACGACGGCGGCGTTCGCCGCTCGCCGACAGCATCAGCATGAGGCTTCCCGCCATGAAACCGGCGCCCAAGGCGTTCAGATAATCAAAGGTCAGCAGCGGCAGCGCCATTCCGGTTTGCTGCCAGATGATCTGGCGCGGGCCGACCGCCGGATCGAATGCCAGCCAGAGACACGCGAGCAGCAGCGCCGCGCGCAGCGCCCGGTAAAGCCAGATTTGGAGCCGGTCCACTTTGGATTTGTTCCGCGTATTCTCATCGGACAGACGCAACAGACACGGCAGGGTCGGCACCAGGAAAAACACCGCCACGGAAATGGCAATCAACCGGTGCGACACCCAGAAACGGTTGTAAAGCAGGCCGAAAGTGTGCCGGGTGGTTTTCAGGGTCACCACCCAGGCCTCGCTAAAGCTCCACGGCGAATGAGGAAACAACCCGTTGACCAGCGGCAACAGCAGATAAACCGAAAATCCCGCCAGACCCAGCAGCGTCATCCGCACCAGAAAGGTTCCCCGCAGAAACCGCGCCCGCCGCAACCGGATCAGCGCAACCAATAACAGCGGCAGCCAGACCAGCATCACCCAGTTTTCCGCCAGACCCAGACCCCAGACCAGCGCGGCGGCATTCAGCCAGCGGGATTCTTTCGAAGCGCGATATTCCAGCAGGCACCAGATGGCCGACGCCAGCAGCAGCAGGTCCAGCATTTCACCGGACCCGGCGGTCGCCTCCTGCCAGAAGTTGAATTCCAGCCCGCAAACTGCCCCGGCCAGCAACAGCGGCAAATGCCGGCTCCAGCCTTCGACCGGGTTCAGGGGGCGGTTCCATATGAGCAACGCGGTGGAGCGGGCCAGCACCCCCAAAACCAGCGCGCCGCAGCCGGCGGAAAACAAATTCAGCACGAACGGAATCCAGCCCGCCGGCAGGCAGTGAAGCGGCAGCGTCAGCAGCCATAACAGCGGCTGGCCCGCCATGGGCCGCCAGTCCCAACCCGCCACTTTCGCCGCCAGCGGCAGGCTATTCGTCGTGATTCCCCAGCCCAGGGTCAGCCCATAAACCAGCAGGGCACCGAGCGCGAATTGGAGTGGGAAACGACGACTTGGCATTGGTCAGTTTTAGAATTAAAGCAACGCCTCACCCCGCGAAAGGAAAAAAATGGAGTTAAAACAAGCACCGGCAGCCGCCCCATGCATTAATTCGCGGCATCCCGGACGCAGCGGACAAAATTGTAAATGCGAATGACGTCGCCCTGCGGGCCGCGCCCATGCGGAAACATCGCCGGATCGCCAGCCTTGGGATCGCTCCGCTGGGCGCCGGCGCCATGGACATCGACAAAATGATAATCGCCGGCGTCATTGCCCGGCGGCCTAGCCTCCGGCGGGCCGCCGGCAAAAGCGCGCGGGGACATCCATCCCGCCGCGCGTCCGAACGCCACATACATCGCCGCGCCGCCGCCACGCAATCCGCCATGGGTCGTCGCCGACCAGTAAAACGGATAGTCGGCCTGGCCGGATTCATTGGTGAAAGTCGTGCAATTGAAAACGGAAGCTATGGCCGGCGAATGACTCGTATCCGGCGACCTCGCGTAATCCACGATGCTCTGCAATTCCTTCACGCTCGGCAGCCGCCAGTCATCATGCCCGAGAAATTTACGGGCGTTCTGTTTTTGCACCCACGCCAGCGCGTCCTGCCAGTTCAGGCCTTGACCGCTGTCCGCCTTTGACCACACCAGGCCGGTGGCACGGTCCGTGATGGTTCCGTCGGCGTTGTCATGGAAATCATTCCGGCCATAGCCGGGATTGCCGCGCACGCAGAGCACAAAAAAAGTTTTCTGCACGCCCCCGCCCGGCATGAATAAATCGTAACCCTTGATCCGGCCGTCCGCAAAATTGACGCCAAAAAGCTTTCCAAACCCGCGCACAGACTGGCCGACATACTTCGTGCCCGACGCGTATTGCGAATCAATGACGCGCTCGCCGGTGCGCGTGTCACCATAGGCAAACTTGAAATATTTCGTGTCAATAAAGGGCGTCAGGCGTGAAGTCTCCAGATTCATGGGCCCGCTGGGATCGGTGCCACGGGCATTGAAGAGTGAATACAGTTCCTTGATGGACGGCAGCCGCCAGTCATCAAACCCGCCAAATCGGGCGGTGTTGAGCTTCGCGGGAAGCGCCTGAGCCTGCGCCAATGTAAGCTTGTCCCGGCGGGTCAGCACCCCGTCACCGTCGGTATCCGGACTGCGCTGCCAGGTCAAGCCAGTCAAGTTGTCGCGGACGCTCAATCCGTCGGCGCCAGGAGTGTAACCAGGCGCGTTGCCAGGATGCTGCGCATCCTGACCGTAAAATGGCTGGTCCGGCTTCGGCGGGGTGATTTCGGTCCGGTTGTCGTAGCATTGACTCTGCCCCGTGCCGACGATGGGATAGGTCAACGCACCGGCCCGGCCATTTGCGACCAGACTGACCCAGAGTATCAGGGCGGCGGGATGCTTGAATATTTTCATGACATTGGATTCTTTTTTCCCGGACAGAATACACCAGCACACCTTAACCGGAGATGAAGAAGGTACTGGCGGTGCGGCAGGCCCGCTCAAACCGGCTTAACCTGTTAATTACCAATGATAATGTCACGTTTTCATAATTTCAGCCTTTCCTATCCTTTAAAAAAAATGAATCTTGTCGGCGCATGAATTCCACATTTCAAATCGTTGTCTGTGGCAGCATCGTTCCCGATCCGTTGCAGACGCTGGAACCGGCCGCATCGGCCGCCGGTCCGGCGTTGAAAAATGAAATGATGCTGCCCGCCGTCCTCGACCCATGGGCCGGCCACGCATTGTTCGAAGCAGCGAATCTTGCCAAAAGCCTGCCCGGCACCAAAGTCTGGCTGGTCAGCCTTGGACCAAAAGCCAAGCTTCAGCAGGTGATGATGACGGTCGCACAAAAAGTGCCGTTTGAACTCGTTGCGATCGACGGCTCGGCCAGCGGCTTCACTGATGCAACCGAAACTGCGATCGCGCTCGCCGAAGCGATCGCAACAATTCCAGGCTTGGATAAAACCAAGCTGCTGGTTTTCGGCGGCTGGGAATCCGCCTCGCGCGGCGCGGGGGCCACCCTGCAAATCGTCGGTGAACGCCTCGGCATAGTGGATCAGTTTCAAGGCGTGGATCAGCTCACAGTGAACGCCGACGGCTCCCTGGAAATTCTGGAGCGCATCGAAGGCGGCAAACACCAGATATCCAAATGCGCGGGCGCCCCGGCACTGCTGGGCTGGGCGACGGGCAATCTCCCCGAACCGAAAAACAATCCACAGGTCGGCATGATCAACATGCGCACGGTCATGCCGGCATTGCAAAAAGCCAAACCGGTAAAACTCGCCGGTGAAGGTTTGAGCTTTGCCAGCGTGGCGCTGCCCAAACAATTGCGCGAGACAAAAATCGTCAAGGACCAGTCAGCCGACGCCATTGCGAAAGAAATCGTCGAGTGGATCAGAAAATAAGATCCCAATCGCACCAACCACCCCGAATTTTCAACTAAAATATGGAAACGATTCTTGTTCTAGCCCACCCGGAAACGGACGGAACCCTTGCCAAGCCGGCACGCGAAGCGTTGCACGCCGCGGCAGCTTTGCATAAATCGCTGGCGGGTTCAAACCTCGTGGTCGGTTTGATCGGCGAAAATGTTCAGCCGGCGGCGAACTCCATCGCCGCCAGCCCGGCGACAAAATATTTTGGGGTCACCGGCACCGACTTCAGCCAGTCACGCTACGCCACCGACGCGGCAGCAGTGGAAGCAATTTTCCAGACGGCCCAGGCCACGCTGGTGGTCGCGCCAGCGACCTCACGCTGGGCGCGCGTTTTGCCCGGCGTCGCGCAACGGCTGGGCGGACGGGCGGACACGCATGTCACCGGCGTGGCGGTTACGGACGGGAAGATTTCCATCAGCCGCTGGTATTACCGGCAGCGCATGGAAGGCGCCCTGACGCGGACGCAGCGTCCGTGGTTCATCGGCATTGATCCCGGCAGCCATACCCCGTGCGATTGCGGGGCAGGCACGGCGGCGGTGCAAATGGTTCCGGTGGCTATTTCGGATAGCCATAGGCGCACGACGGTGGCAGGCCTCCGCGAACCGAAGGCCGACGCGCAAACGATCCGTCCCGACGCGCAACTTTTATTCGTCACCGGTGCCGGCTGGACCAAGAAACAAACCGACGGCCAGACGCACGTTCCCGAGGCTGAAAAATTAATCCTCGGTTTTCTGAAAAAATCGCGTGCTTCGCTAGGCAGCAGCAAATCGCTGGTGGATTTGAGCGGGGAGGGCCAGACCGTGCTGCCGTTTCTGTCGCACCTGAACCAGATCGGCCAGACCGGCGCGACACCACGCCACGCGAAAGGTTTGAGCACCTGCTGTCACGGCGAGGAACCACACACGGTCGGCTGGCGTTTCATCGGCGAACGCCGCGCCATCAGCCTCGACCCGGCTTGCGGTTGGGCACGCGGCAAGACCGATATTCTTTATGTGGCGGACGCGTTCGCAGTAATTTCGAAAGTGAACGAACTGCTGAGCGAGGGCGGCAACACGTAATTTGACCTGACGGTTAGGGGTTCAAAACCGCGTTGCCGGTTAAGCTGGCGACGTGATTTTGTTTTTGCGCCGACCCTGCCCGGTTGGCAGGACCCTCCCTTCAACCAGATTCCCCCCCCGTAAAGCCGTTGCTTTCTACACCTTCGAGCCTGACAAATTCAGCCTTGGGGAAACTCTGTTTCGTAAACTAAATGGATTCGGACAACCAACCCGGAAAACTAGCAAGCCGCCAAATAGCCGTGGCCTGCGCGAGAGATTCAAAAAAGTCGGACATTATCCCTGAAAGCGACAATGAACGAAAAGGCGAAAGAAAATGGAGCCAGCAATCAGACTCGAACTGATGACCTGATCATTACGAATGACCTGCTCTACCAACTGAGCTATGCTGGCACCGGCGACAATCTGCCAGTTCGGCTTCCGACAGTCAAGATTGCCTGACAACATGACCTGATCAATCAAACGATAAGAATGTCATCTTGAAAAAAACGGGTGCCGATGACCACAGCAAATGCGTCGGCAGCAAAAAACGCACCCGGGGATCTCCAGTGGAGGCTGACCGCATAGCCCCCGCTGATCTTCCTTGCTTTTGCTTGCGCCAGCCCAACCGACCCGAAACCGGCTGACTCCACCAAAAACGGCGGGTCGCCAATTTTGATCATCCCCTATAAGTTTTCGGCAGCGAACGCGATTAACCGTTGCCATCAACCCATGACTACCGGCCGAAGGCCGGCTGCCGCGCGATGGATTCAAGCCATTCAGCTTCCGGGCGGGCGTAGGCTCGAAAAGTTTCGAGGCTGCCTTCGCGGTCGTTATAATACAAGGCGCGGTGCAAGCCGAGGGTGGCGGCGGCGGGCGCGTCAATCAGGCTGGCCGAATCACTTGCGCTCATCTGGAACACCACCCGCATTTCAAATTCACTCAGCATCTTGCGACCGAGGTACCGGTTCACATTGTTGTAGGTGTCGCAGGTGATGATGACATGAATGCCGCGCGCCGGACCTTCGGTGATAAGGTTCCGCAAAGTCGCGGCGGGCGAATCGGCGGCATCACTGCCGGAGAAACTGAATTCGTCCTCGGCCCGGAGTTTCTTGAAATTCTGCAAGCTCTGGATGAGCAGGAAGATTTCCCGGCTGGAGGTTTCGCTTTCCGCGCGGCGTTTTATTTCGTCGGCAAGTCCCGACATCACTTCCGCGAGATTACTGTTGCCGGCCAGAATGGTGTCCTGCGGCAGCGCCCGGACAACGCGCTCCATAAGTTCGCGCTGCAGAAAATCTGCCGGCGTGCTATCGAGCAGGACGAACCGGGCGCCGCCCTTCGGAAATTGCACCGCCAGCGAGACCATCGCCAGGGACAAAATGGTAGCGGTGCGTTCCTCGCTCTGGCCAACGATGAGAAGATTACCGCCACTCTGCCGCCGGAAAACCGCCTCGGTGGGCCCTTTGATGGAATTCGGCGCCCCCAGCCAGACGCTGGCTTGCGCGGGTATTTGTATCGCCGGTCTTTGAAGCGCCGCGCGCAACAGAAGATTTTCCCGGACATCGGCCGGCGCATTGCCCTCAAACACAATCGGGCCCGGGTATTTCTCCGGCTCACGGTCGGCGCGGTCACGGATTTTTTCCAGGTAAGCGTCGCGCTTTTTATCGGATAGCCAGACGGCCTGAAACGGGCTGTTGCCGACGAGCGCCCCCGCCGCGTCGTTGTAAATACCTTCGCCCGGGCGCGAGAGCAGACGCGGCGCGGGGTTGTCCTGATCCATGATGAGATAGGCATCGGCCTCGTTACACTGAAGCGCGATGCGGATCACCATCTGCCCGATCGTCGCACGCGCCAGCGTGTAAGCACCGCCCAGCGTCTGCGAGCCAAGCAATACATGGATGCCAAACGCACGGCCCTGACGGACAATGCGGTCCAACAAAACCGCCGCCCCTTGAGAAATCCGGTCTTCTTCCGTGAAAAATTCCTGAAACTCATCAATCAGCAGCAATGTCCGCGGAACGGCTTCCGTTCCACCAGCGCGTTTGTAACCCGCCAGATCCTGCGCCCCCAATTTGCGAAACAGATCACCGCGCCGGCGCAGCTCGTCATCCACGCGCTGCAAAACGCTCAGCCCGAATTCGCGGTCGCTCTCGATGGCCACCACCCGCGCGTGCGGCAGGCGGCGGGCACCATAGCATTTGAACTCGACGCCCTTCTTGAAATCAACCAGGTAAAATTCCACCTGCTCAGGGCTGCACCGCAATGCGAGATTGGTGATGATTACATGGAAAAGGGTGGATTTACCGGAACCGGTCTTGCCCGCGATGAGCGCGTGCTGGCGCGTACCGCTGCCGATTTCCAAATATTGAAGCTTCGTCGCGCCCGACCGTCCAATTGGAACACGCAGCAGTTCCGTGGTTTCCTCTTTCCATATTTCCGGTTCCAGCGGCGCGATCTGCTCGAACGGCACTTCGACGCGATTGGCGTCCTTGCTCCCCTGACCGACTTGATGAAGAAATTCCGTGGCAAATTCCGGCGGCGGCGGCAGGTCGAATACCAGCCGCATGCCCGGCGCACGCCAGTTGGCCAGTTCAAACCCCCGGTCGGTACGCGCGAGGCACACGCTATTCTTCCGAAGTTCGTCCGGCACGAAATCCGGTGGCAAAGCACTCCGCTGGTCCCAGTGAATGAGGGTGAATACGCCGCAGCGCGCGCCGCTGGCAGCGATGTTGCGGAGACGGCGCGCAGCAGACTCGCTGAAATTGACGGGAAATGACGCGATCACGAGAAAATGGTATTTTTCCGCCACGCTGCCGGCTTGCGCATTGTATTCCGCAATCGTGGCATATTCGTTGCGGAGATACATCTGGATGATTTTCTCCATGTGATCGTTCAGCTCCGCGAGCCGCTCCTCGAACTGCGCCGTCTGCGTCCAGATGCGGCTGTTGATGCTGCTCTCCTCGTAATCCGCCAGATGGGTCAGGGCGGAAAAATTCTGCCCCAGACCGACCGGATCAAAGATCGTGAAACTTAATTTACCCGGCGGGGTGGCGGCCAGCAGCCGGAAGATGATATTATTGATCACACCGAAAGCCTCCTCGCCGCCAGCTTTGCCGGATTCAAAAAGAATCGATCCTTGCGCCGGAAACACCAGCGAGAGCGGTGCGGAAACGGTCGCGGGACCCGGCCATTTAAGGTGCGGATTTTGGGGCAGTTTCTCGAAAAACTTTTCCACCCCCCCTTCCAGCCGCGCAAATTTCGCAGCGTTATGAAATATTCCCGGCGGCGTCCAGTGTTTCCAAACCGCAGCATCCCACGAAGGGAAGATGTTTTCCGCCACATCATTGGCGGCGCGCAATTGTTCACAAAGTGGCGCGAGACTGTTTTGCCAGTCCATTTCCAGTTCCTGCCAGCGACGCTGATGCTCGCCATCGATCTGCAACATTCTGGCTTGGTGCGCCTCGGCAATTTGCCGCACCTGCGCGGCGTCGGTTGCTTTCAATCGCGCCAGGGCCGCTGCGTGGCGTTGCTGGATCCGGTCGAGTTCCCGTCGCCAACCCTGCTCATTTTTCCGCACCAACCGAGCCGCTTTCTCGCCGATCGCCGCCGGCCGGGCACTGCGCACGGAACTGATGTCCCGGGCCGCCTGCCGCCATTCCTGATGGAAAGCGTTTTTGCTGGTTTCAAATTCATTTTTGATGCGTCCCTGTTCCGAGTGAAGGTGCGCGTCGGATTTTTCAATGCATATATCAAATAACCGGCGCATCCCGGCCAACTCGCCGGCAATGGCCGTGGCCAGCGGCGCGGCGGCGCGGCGGCCAAGAAAATAAAAAAGGATGACCAGCAGGGCCGCCCCCAGCGCCAGGCCGGCTTGAAGATGCGAAACAAGGTTCCGGCCAAAATGAGCCAGCACCGGATCCGCCGCCGCGACGGCGAGCAGAAGCGCGGACAGCAGCCAAACCGGAAGAAATTTGAAAATCAGCGGCAATGGCTTTTTTTTGAACTGCTTCAGACCGGCGGAGGTGGTCGCCTGAAGCTTTTGAAGTTCGCTGAAAAGTTTATTTTCATCCGGCGACAAATCCGGCTCCGGCCACGGGCGCTGGCGCGCGAGCAGCCGACGGAATTTCCCATAACCGCCGAAAGCTCCATAAGCCGCCGTTTCAAGGCGCGCCAGTTCCTCGCCGGCGACGACCAGGTTTTGCTGGAAGGTATTGTAAGCCGCCGTGAGGCCGGCCAGGTCCCCGTCACGGCGAAGTTCCGCCGCCTGTACGCTCTGCTGGGTGTGCTCCTTCCACTCGGCGTCGCGCGCACCGATCTCGTTCAACACCCGCTTGCTCGCTGCGGCATGGGCGCGATTGATCCGGGCCTTGCGTCTTTCAAACCGGGCCTGATGCTGTTTCCGCTCCGTTTCCAACGCAGCAGCCACATTCATTTCCTGCCCGGCCACGGTCGATTCCTGCGCTTCATTCCGGCGGGCCAGGGCGTTCAATTCGGCGGCGGACTGGACGTGAAAATCGCCGTCCAACTTTTCTTCGCGCGCGGCAAAATCACGGACGACGCTCTTCAGCCGGTCCAACAGCTCGAGCATTTCATTGACGCCGGGATGGCTATTCACAATCGCTCCTCACTTTTTTCAACAGTTCCTCCAGCTGCTCCAAAACCATGACCGTCCGGCCGACATGGATGGAAAGCCCGGTCATAAATTTACGGTCGAACTCCTCGCTTTTCGCGTCGCGCCAGTAGTTCTTCGTCTCCGCCCACTGGAGCGAAATATCCCGCGCCAACCCGACAAGCCGGCCTTTGTTTCCGCTCATGCTCATGCTGGTTTCTCCGTTGGCGACGGCACGACGGCGGGGGTTTCGGGTCGGGACAGGGCGACATTGCAGTAGGCATCCAGCGACTTGAGCACCTGATCCAGATGGGCGACGGCGCGCGCCATGTCGGTGGCGAGAAAACCCTGCAACTGTTCGGTCTGCTTCATCAGCGGGGCAGCGCGGTTCTCGAGTTCGCGATCCCATTTTTTGAGCATTTGAATCTTGGCCTCCGCCTCGGCGACGGCGCGCTGAGCCCGCTGCACCGCCATCAGTCGGAGCGCAGTGGATTCGTGAAATTTGGAAAGGGTGGCGGTGAACAATTCCTGCCTGGCCTCCTCCAGCCGCCGGGCACGCAAACGCAATTGTTGTTCCCAAAATCGGCGCTGCTCTTCCTGCAACCAGAACCGCGCGCGGGACATCTCGTTGCCAACCTCGTCCATCACCGGGCGCGCTTGTCCGAGAAACACGATGAGTTTGGCGCGGAACGCCTCGATGGCTTCAACCGAAGTGATCTGGGCTTTCTCCGCCATGGGTCAGCGCTGGTTGAGATATTCCTCGATGCGCTGGGCTTTGCGCAGCAGGAAAGGCGTGTGCTCTTTCGAAAGCTCAACGAATTTTTTCAACGCCTTCATCGCCTGCTTGAACTCCTCGGCAAACTTTTCATGTTCCTGGTCCGACCAGGTGTCACTCAGCGCTGCAAACCGCGCGTGCAGCAGAATCATCCGATTTTCCAAATCGCTGTTGAAGCGCTGCAGTTCCTCGGCAAACCGCCGCACTTTTTCCGGATCCATGATTGCTTGCGCCATGTTTTTGCCTTGGTTGTATTGTTACCATGCACTATCGCAAAACCTTTGCCATTCCGCAATGGGAGGGTTTTCCGATGCCGGACGCGGGCAAAACACCGCGCTGCTCACTCAAATTCAAACCCCTGCTGCCGCAGCCGCTGCAGTTTATATAGCAGCGCGCGGCGGCTGATGCCCAGCGCTTTGGCCGTTTCCGTGCGGTTGAACTTGTGCTGCCGCAGCGCCACCAGAATCGCGTGGCGCTCGATCTCGTCGAGCTGGGGGGCATCCACCGGCGGCAGCGGCACGGCTAGTTTGGCCGTCTCGCGCAGCTTCGCCGGCAGATGCTCCGGCAGGATCAGCTCGCTCTGCGACAGCAGCACCGCGCGCTCCATCGCATTGCGCAACTCACGGACGTTGCCGGGCCACGGATAATTTTGCAGGCACGCGACGGTCGCCTCAGCAAGCCGGGCGCGATGCCGAGCAAACTCGGCGACGAACAAATTTGCCAGCGGCATAATGTCCTCGCGCCGCTCGCGCAGCGGCGGCAGGTTCAGCTCCACCACATTCAACCGGTAAAACAAATCCTCGCGAAACCGACCGGTCTTCACCTCAGCCTCCAGGTCGCGGTTGCTCGCGGCCAGAATGCGCGCGTTCGTGCGGATTTCGCGATTCGAGCCGATCCGCTGGAACCGCCCGTCCTGCGTCACGCGCAGCAGCTTCGCCTGCAAACCCGGCGACATCTCTGAAATTTCATCGAGAAATATCGTACCGCCATCCGCCTCCTCGAACCGCCCGATGCGCTGGGCGGTCGCGCCGGTAAACGAGCCTTTTTCATGGCCAAACAACTCGCTTTCCAAAAGGGTTTCAGGAATGGCCGCGCAATTTATCTTGATGAGCGGTCCGTTCACACGGGCGCTCCAGGCATGAATCATGTCAGCGACGACTTCTTTGCCGGTGCCACTCTCGCCGGTGATGAGCACGCGTGTTTCCGACGGCGCAATGAGCGAAATGTCCTGAAACAGCGTCACCGTCAGCGGACTTTGCGCAACGATGTGCGGCGGAAGTGTTTTCCCCGGGCCAAGGTTGAACCCCGCGGCGGGAGTAAGACCGGTGGCCTGCCGGACGGTGGCGAGCAATTCGTCCAAATCAATCGGTTTGGCGAGATAATTCAGCGCGCCATCGCGCATCGCCTCCACAGCATCGCGGATATCGGCGTAGGCGGTGACCAGCAGGACGGGCAGCGATGGAAATTGCGGACGGACACGGCGCAAGGTTTCGAGGCCGGAAAGCCCCGGCATCCGCACGTCGGAAATCATCATGGCAAATTTTCCGGAGGGAAGCAGCTCCAGGGCGCGTTCACCGGAATCTGCGATGACAGTTACGAACCCCTGGCTGCGCAGAAAGGAATCCAGCAAGCTGCGCTGGCCCGCGTCATCGTCCACGATGAGGACGCGCGGCGTTTGCGGCAAGGACGGGCGCAATTCGGCTGGCATGCGGCAAAGCTAGTTCATCGCAATGGGAGCCAAAAGCAAATTTATAGCGGCGAGCATTCACATCCACATTCACCACAATTGGAAACAGGTGAAAACGCGAGAGGAAAGAGCAACAATCCGCGGATGGGTTAAACCCGGTTGGAAAAAGAAATCAAGCCGGGCATAATCTGCTGCTGAAGGCAGATTGATTTGCCTTCTCAAATCAGAACCCGCCCCATCACCCCGGGGGCCAGGCCAGGCGGCGGCCGCCCAGGATGTGACAATGCAGGTGCGGCACAGTTTCACCGCCATCTTCACCATTGTTGATGACAAGCCGGTAGCCGCCATTTTTCAAGCCGGCTTGGGCGGCAACTTCGGCGGCCTTGAGCAGCAGATGGCCGAGCAGTTTGTGGTCATCCGGCGTGGCCTCAGCGATGCGGGGTACGGCCCGTTTTGGGAAAATTAAAAGGTGAACCGGCGCCTGCGGATTAATGTCGCGGATGGCGAGCACAAGTTCGTCTTCGTACGCGATCTGCGCGGGAATTTCGCGCGCGGCGATTTTTTCGAACAAGGTTTTCATGCAGTTCTTGATTTTAAGGCTTTGGTTAGCTCAAGTAACAAACGTGCCCCTTGCGACCGGCTTCAGCTTGAATCCAATCACAAAATTGAAAACTACTCGACCATGAGGGCGCACCCGGGTTTTTCCGCTTCGCTGTCCATGCACTGGCGGAGAAATTCAACGATCCGGTCCTGTAGCTGTTCGCAGCGGCCGCTCCAGCGGCGGGCGCCGGCGAGCTGCTTCACGCAGCCGCGCAGACCGCGAAAACGCACGATGCGCGGAGACTGCCGGAGCCGGACGCGCAGTTCGTCGCGCAGGCGCGGAAAGAAAAAAAGTTCCAGGCTGTCGCTGGATTCGCGGGCGAGCAGGCCGAGGTCGGTTTCGCTGATATCGCGGGAGCCGACGGGGATGGTATAGCCGAGGTGACACAGGGCTTTCTCAATCGCGCGGGAAAATTCACCGACCGTGACGGTTTCGCGCTCGAGTTCGACCTTGAAATAATGAAACACGCTGGCGGCCGCGTGCCGGAGCAGGTCGGGATCAAGCCCCCCGCCGGGTTCGCCGACAATTTCGATGATGATCATCTCCGGCGAGCACGGGACGCTTTCGCCGTTGGTGAGCTGGAACAACAGGCAGTCGGAGCGGAGCGCGATCATTGCATGGCCTCCAGTTTTTGGACTTCCTGCACGAAGTCGGTGGCTTCATTGAAACGCCGATAGACGCTGGCGAACCGGACATACGCAACGGAATCGATTTCCCGCAAGCCGTCCATGACCAGGGTGCCGACGAATTCGCCGGGGACTTCAGATTCAAACTTTGCGGTCACGGTGGCGACGATGTGATCCACCAAATCTTCCATCGCCTTGGGCGAAACGGGGCGTTTCTGGCAGGCTTTGCGGATGCCGGAAAGGAGTTTTTCGCGGGAGAATTCTTCGTGGCGCCCGTCGCGTTTGCGCACCATAAGGCCTTCATGCTCAACCTCCTCATAGGTGGTAAAGCGGTGGCGGCACTGGGAACATTCGCGGCGGCGGCGGATGGTCGCGCCTTCACGAGAGGCGCGCGAATCGATGACTTTGTCTTCCTGACAGCCGCACTTGGGACAACGCATAAAACCACTGCTAATTGTGGGTAGCTCTTTTTAACACACAAAGTTTTGTGGTGTCAAGGACTGCCGAAGATTAAAGCAAATGCGTCTTGCCTTCGCCCCTTTTCCGGCTAAAATATGCGACTCGTTTTTCAACCGAAAATTTAACGCGACAAATTATTTTATGGCAACAGCAAACGACCTCCGCCGCGGCATGGCGATCAATTACAACGGTGACATCTGCGTGGTTCTGGAATTCCAACACCGCACGCCGGGCAACCTGCGCGCCTTCGTCCAAGCCACGCTCCGCAGCATCCGCACGGGCAAGTCGTCAGACATCCGCCTCAGTTCGACGGAGAAAATCGAGCCGGTGCCGATGATCACCACCAAGATGGAATTCAGCTACAAGGACGGCGCGGATTATGTTTTCACCAACCCGGAAAACTACGAAACCGTCACCCTCGCGCCCGAGCTCGTCGGTGACGCAAAAAATTATCTGGTGGAAAACGGCGAAGTGACCGTCACCTTCGTCGAGGACAAGGCAGTCACCGTGGAAATTCCCGCCAGCGTCATCCTCGCCGTCACCGATGCGCCCGAGGGGGTCCGGGGCGATTCCGCGAACAACGTGCAGAAGGCCATCATCCTCGAAACCGGCATCACGGTGCAGGCGCCGCTGTTCATCAAGACCGGTGAAAAAATCAAGGTGGACACGCGTACCGGCAAATACATGGAACGCGCGTAAGGCGCCTTCCAAGCCGGTTTCGCCAGCCCGCCGCGCGCGGGCTTTTTATTTTTAAGGCGGAAATGCTTTGCAACCGAAACGGCTTGGGTTAATTCTCTCTGAAACCTATGTCCGGCCAGCTCAAAGGAGAAAAAGCATACCACGGCATCGCCGTCTCGGCGGGAGTTTGCCGGGGCAAGGTTCTGGTCATCCACCGCACCCAGCACGTCGTCGCCCGGCGGGAATTGGACGCGGATGCGGTCGCGCCGGAAATCCGCCGGTTTGAACATGCCCTCGTCCGCACCCGCCAGCAGATCACCGAGATCCAGCGCCGCGTCGCCGCCACGATGAGTTCCTCCGAGGCGGATATCTTCGACGCCCACCTGCTGATGCTCGAAGACCGCGTGCTCATCGAGGAGGTCCTCAAAATCGTCCAAGAGCAGAAGGTCAATGCCGACTTCGCTTTCCATACCGCGGCCGAACGCTACATCACCGTCCTCGAAAATGTGGATGACGAATACCTCCGCGAACGCGCCGCCGACCTGCGCGACCTCACCGTCCGCGTGCTCGACAATCTGCTGGAGGTCAAGGACGCCTTCAACTTGCGGAATTTGAACGAGCCGTGCATCCTCGTAGGCCACGATTTAAGCCCCTCCACCACCGCGCAGCTCGACAAAAAATTCGTTCTCGGTTTCGCCACCGACATCGGCGGCAAAACCTCGCATACCGCCATACTCGCGCGATCAATGGACATCCCCGCCGTCGTCGGACTTCAAACCATCAGCGATGAACTCGCCTCCGGCGATTACGCGCTCCTCGACGGTTACAGCGGCACTGTCATCGTCAACCCGACCGACCAGACGCTGTTTGAATATGGCCAGCTTGCCAAGGTCCGCGCCTCCCTTGACGAAAAACTTCGCGAAGTCCAGCACCAGCCCGCCGTCACGCTCGACGGCAAAACCGTCCATCTTTCCGCCAACATCGAGGCCCAGCACGACGTCGCGTCCGTGCTGGAACACGGCGCGGAAGGCGTCGGCCTCTTCCGCACGGAATTTCTGTTCATCAACCGCGAGAGCCTGCCCACCGAGGAGGAGCAATACCGGGTTTATCGCGAAGTTGCCGCCGCGCTGAAGCCCAACTCCGTCATCATCCGCACGCTGGACCTCGGCGGCGACAAATTTGCGTCGCACCTGCAGCTCGCCAAGGAGATGAACCCGTTTCTCGGCTGGCGCGCCATCCGCTTCTGCCTCGCGCAGCCGGAACTGTTTCGCGCCCAGCTCCGCGCCATCCTCCGCGCCAGCGCCGAAGGCAACATCAAGATGATGTATCCGATGGTTTCCGGTTTGGATGAACTAAACCAGGCCAACGCGCTTGTCGATCAATGCAAGGCCGAGCTGCGCGCGGAAAACATTCCGTTCGATGCCAATCTGGAAGTCGGCGTGATGATTGAAATCCCCTCCGCCGCGCTCATCGCCAATGCGCTCGCGAAGAAGGTTAAGTTTTTCAGCATCGGCTCGAACGACCTGATCCAATACACGCTCGCCGCCGACCGCACGAATGAAAAGGTTTCGCACCTGTACGAGCCGACGCACCCGGCCATTTTGCGGCTCATCAAGATGACCGTGGACGCCGCGCACACCAACGGCATCTGGGCCGGCGTCTGCGGTGAAATCGCCGGCGACCCCGTGTTGGCGCCCCTGCTTCTGGGCCTGGGCGTGGACGAATTGAGCGCCGCACCCGCCGTGCTCAACGAGATGAAATACATCATCCGCCGCGTCAAATTCAGCGAGGCGCAGGCGCTCGCCGAAACCGCCCTCCAGTCCGACTCGCCGTCGGAGATCTTCGCCCGGTGCGTCGAATACGCCCGCCAGACCGCACCCAGCCTGTTTGAAAGCCGCGCCTGACCGCCGGCGCGCCAGCCGGAGGCTGACTGGTTTAATCCCTTCGTTTCGATAAATTCCGAAATCTTGACGCGGGTCAAGTCCCCATGGCTGGACTGCGCCTAGACTCCAGCCATGCATTCGAAGACGAATTCAAACATCAAACGGGCGGATGGAAAGCCGCGCTCCTATCGCAACCTCTGGCTGGCCCTGATCGGCTCGATGACGCTGTCATTCCTGCTGCTCGGGTATTACGGCCGGGAAATCTATTATGCCGCGCCGCCGATTCCCAAGCAGGTTGTCACCGCCAACGGGGCCGTGCTGTTCACCGGCCAGGACATCAAGGACGGCCAGAACGTCTGGCAATCCATCGGCGGACAGGAAGTCGGCACCATCTGGGGCCATGGGGCGTATGTCGCGCCCGACTGGTCGGCGGACTGGCTGCATCGCGAAGCCACCTGGCTGCTGGATCATTGGGCCGCGCAATCCGGCAGCAATAAAACCTACGCCCAGCTGGACGCCGAAACGCAGGCCGCGCTGCGCGAACGGTTAAAAAAGGAGATCCGCTCGAACACCTACGATGCCCAGACGGGCAACCTCGTTGTGTCGGCAACCCGCGCGCAAGCCATTCAAGCCGTCGGCGCGCACTACGCGGCCCTGTTCGGCAACGATCCGGCGCTGCAAAAACTCCGCAGCAACTACGCGATTCCCGCCGACACCATCAAGACGCCGGAGCGCCAGCGCCTGATGAACGCTTTCTTTTTCTGGGCCGCCTGGTCCTGCGGCACCGAGCGCCCCGGCAGCCAGGTCACCTATTCACAGAACTGGCCGCATGAGGCGCTCATTGACAACAATCCCACCGGGTCGATCGTTATCTGGTCCGTCGTCAGCGTGATTGCTTTGCTCGCCGGCGTCGGCGCCATGGTCTGGTACAACGCCGCCCGCCGTCACGAGGAAGAAGGCGAGGAGGCCAGCTCCCTGCCCCAGGCCGACCCGCTGCTCGCCCTCAAGACCACGCCTTCGATGAAGGCCGTATTGAAATACTTCTGGATCGTCGCTGCGCTGGCCCTGGTGCAAGTCGGGCTGGGCGCCGTCACCGCGCATTACGGAGTCGAGGGCGACGGCTTCTACGGGTTTCCGCTGGCCAAATGGCTGCCGTATGCCGTCGCGCGCACCTGGCATACGCAGCTTGGCATCTTCTGGATCGCCACCGCCTGGCTCGCCACGGGCTTGTTTGTCGCCCCCGCCGTTTCCGGCTACGAGCCGCGCGGCCAGCGCCTCGGGGTTAACTTCCTTTTCGTCTGCCTGCTCATCATCGTCGTCGGCTCGCTCTTCGGCGAATGGCTGGGCGTGCAGCAGCGGCTCGGCCTGGCGGCCAACTTCTGGTTCGGCCATCAGGGCTACGAATACGTTGACCTCGGCCGCTTCTGGCAAATCTTTCTGTTCATCGGTTTGTTCCTGTGGCTCTTCCTCATGGGCCGCGCCCTCTGGCCCGCCTTCAAGAATCCCGGCCCAAACCGCCATTTGCTCGCGTTGTTCCTGCTCGCCTCGGCGGCCATCGGCCTGTTTTACGGCGCGGGCCTGATGTGGGGCCGGCAGACTCACCTCGCCATGGCAGAATACTGGCGCTGGTGGGTGATCCATCTGTGGGTTGAAGGCTTCTTTGAAGTGTTCGCCACCGTGGTCATCGCGTTCCTCTTCACGCGAATGGGCCTGCTCCGGGTCGCCACGGCCACCGCCGCGGTGATCTTCTCCACCGCCATCTATCTTGGCGGCGGCATTCTGGGCACCATGCATCATCTCTATTTCAGCGGCACCCCCACGGGGGTACTGGCCGTCGGCGCCATCTTCAGCGCGCTGGAAATCGTGCCGCTGGTGCTCGTCGGCACGGAGGGCTTTGAAAATCTCCGGCTGGGCAAGGCGCGCTCCTGGGTGTCCGCCTACAAATGGCCCGTCTATTTCTTCGTGGCCGTGGCGTTCTGGAACCTCGTCGGCGCGGGCCTGTTCGGCTTCCTCATCAACCCGCCCATCGCCCTCTACTACATGCAGGGGCTGAACACCACCGCGGTTCACGGCCATGCCGCGCTGTTCGGCGTGTATGGCATGCTGGGCATCGGCCTGATGTTATTCTGCCTGCGCGGGCTCACGCGGCAGCATGCCTGGAAGTCCGGCGTGTTGAGCTTCAGCTTCTGGTCGCTGAACCTCGGCCTGGTGCTGATGATCGTGCTCAGCCTGCTGCCCGTCGGCCTGTTGCAGACCTGGGCCAGCGTGGAGCACGGCATGTGGTATGCCCGCTCGGCGGACTTCCTGCAGTCCCCGCTCATGATCAAGCTCCGCTGGCTGCGCGTCATTGGCGACACCGTGTTCACCTTCGGCATCGCCGGACTCGGCTGGTTCATCCTCGGCCTGAAAACCGGCTGGTCGCTCGAAGGCCGGCAAGTGGAGATTGTGGATGTGGAAACGCCGGCGCCGGTCCCGGCCAACTGATCTTTTTGGTGCAGGTGCAGGTTGGGTCCCGTCCGCGGGCGAGCGCGGGCGGGATTTTTTTCAACGCGCGCCAATGCCGGAGCCGCAAGGGGTCCGGCGGAGGCGTTTTATGCCGAGGCAACCAACGTTTTTGCTTAGGCAAATACTTTTTTACCTGGGTGGAAACGGTTTTCGCCTAGGTAGAAATCAAATTTATCCAGGCGGAAATCACCGCCGCACCGGCAGAAAGCGGGGTTACCGGGGCAACGGAAGCAGTTGCCGGGGCCAAAATATTGAAGCCAACGGCATCTGCCACAGATAGTTTGGCAAATGCGTCGGCCGCACCGGCGTTTTTATTCGCCCAGATTGCGGCGCAGCAGGGCGCTTAAACGGGCGGGCGACAGCACGGTGACGGTCTTGCCTTTGACGGAGAGGAGCTTTTGCTGGCGGAATTTCGCCAGCGTACGGGAAAAGGTTTCACCCACGGTGCCGAGTTCCGCCGCCAGCACGCGCTTGGTCATCGTCAATTCAATCCTCACCGGCGCCTCGGCGTGCGGATCGGGACAGCGCTTGACCAGCCAGTTGGCCAGCCGGGTCTCGACATCCTTCAAGGTGAGGTCCTCCAGCTGCGCGACGAGCACGCGCAAATGGCTGTTCATGGCGCCGAGCATCCGCAGGGCCAGCTCGGGCTGGCGCTTGAGCAGTTCGAGAATGCCGGTCTTCTGGACGAGCAGCACCTGGGTGCTCTCCACCGCCCGCGCGTCGGCGGGATAACCCTCGCTGGTGGCGAGCGCCACCTCGGCAAAGGATTCGCCGGCGCGGAAGATGTGGATGATCTGCTCCTTACCGGCGGCGTTAACGCGGTGGACGTTCACCGCGCCGCGCTGGACGACGTAAAAACCGTGCGCGGGCCCGCCTTCATGGAAAAGGTAGTCGCCTTTTTCCAGCGCCTTGACGACGGTGACCTCAGCGATGGCGGCGAGATCCGCCGACGGCAGGCCGGTGAACAGCTGGCAGCTCCGCAGGGTGCCGATGACGGCGGTCTGTTTCAGTTGGGCCAGGTTCGCAGGCATGACCGTTATTCAAGCAGCCTCGCGCCAAAAGTAAATCATCCAGTCGCTGCCCCCGCCGCGCTCGACCTTGGTGGCGAAACCGTCGCCGCACAGCCGCTCGACCAGCGGCGACGGCAGGAACGGCGCGATGACGATGAGGCCCTCCTCCGCGGCAAGGGCATGGACGCGCTGGTGGATTTCGGGAAACGGCTCGACGCCGCGCGCCAGCAGGGCGCGAACGTCGAAGCGCTTGAAACGGCTGAGGGGCGGCATCATGGCTGGCGTAACAATATTTCCCGCGCGGCCCGGACGCCAGTCGCAATGTTTTCCTCCGTCACCGGGCAGGCGTTTTTCCGGAACCCCAGCCGGTGCAGTTCGAGGTGCTCGATGTTTTTGAACCCGGCCAGTTCAAGCGTGTGGCGCGTGCAGTTCAGCGGACAGCCGTCAATGGCGAGGATGCGCTCGGCTCCTTCAGCCTTGGCCATCAGGCTCTTCACGCGGCCGCCGATGCCGGCCAGACAGGACATCTCCGCCCCCTCCCCCGCGAGCCGGCGGGCGATGCGGTCGGCGAGTTCACCGGCATCGGAACAGCCGGAACAGGCATAGACCACCGTGGTAGGTTTGTTTGGTGCCGCTGGATTCGAAGGGTCGCTGTGCATAATATTTTGGCTGTTTGCCAGGACCATTATCGCGCGAACCGGCCGGCTCCGGCTTGATGCAGGTCAAGAAGTCCGGCGTTTACCGGCGGACCGGAAACCGGCCGCGACCTTGACTTACATCAACGCCGCCCGTTAGCTGATGTGCGAAACTGACGACATGAAACCGACCGCAGACCTGTCCGTTGCCGCGGCCCTCGCCGCCGCCCCGCCGGCGATTAAAACCGTTGCCTTTCCGGACCGGCGGTTAAATCGCGAATGGCAGACGATGGCGGCCATGGTGAAGATTTATTGCCGTGACCGGCATGGCGCCACGGCGGCGCTCTGCGCGAATTGTGCGGGGCTGCTGGCGTACGCCAGCGTACGACTGGACCGCTGCCGGTTTGGCGCGGAAAAGCCGACGTGCGCCATGTGCCCGGTGCATTGTTACCAGCGCGATCGCCGCGAACAGGTGCGCGTGATCATGCGCTGCGCCGGGCCGCGCATGTTGTGGGAGCATCCGCTGATGAGCCTGTGGCACTGGCTCGACAGTTTCCGCCACGCGCCGGCGCTTTGAACGATTTGAGGGGTTGGTCGGAGCAGCAAAACGGCCGGCATCGCTGCCGGCCGTCAGTCTTTTACGAAGCTGGTTTCAATGCCCGCCGCAACACTCCGCCACCGGCCCGGCCGGCGCGGCGATCGCTTTCAATTTCGTTATCTTGATCCGGAATTCCTCCGGCCCCTGGACGAGATGCTCCCAGGTGAAGGTGTCCGGCCATTGCGCCGCGAACTGGTAGCGGAGCGGCACGGGGTCGTGGTCGTTGAGCAGGATGAAATGATCGCCGACCGGCAGCGCGAGCCATTGCTTGATGATCAGGCCGTGCTTGATGGAACAGGGAATCGGCCGCACGTCCATGGTTTTGTCCGCGCCGACGAGGCTTTCAGTTGGTGTGTTCATGTGTTTATTAGGGTTCGATTTTAGTGGCAGTTACAAAATTGGGAAGGCCGGTTCGGGCGCGCCCGGTTGCAAGCCTCACCGGGCGGCCAGGGTTTCCGGCTGGGAAAGCGTCAGCAGCATGGAAAACTGCTTCGTCGCGCTGATCGCATGGGGCAAGTTCGGCGGCATGTAAATCAGGTCGCCGGCCTTGGCCGCATGGGGCTTGCCGCCCAGGGAAAACTCGCATTCGCCGGACAGGATCTGGACCACGGCGGATTGGGTCGAGGTATGCTCGGTTAGCTCCTGCCCCTCGGCAAAACCAAACAGCACCACCCGCGAAGTCGAGGTGCGCAGCAGCGTCCGGCTCACGATGCCATTCGCGGCAAATTTGGTTTCGTCCGCCAGCGACAGGATTTTCTCCTGCGTCACGTCAATCAGTGGCTTCTCACTCATGCGGTGATTATCGCAGGGTTGCGGTTAGCCGCCTTGACCCAGGTCAAGCTCATGACAGATTAGCGAAAGCCCCCGGCAACGAAATATTGAAAGAGTGATCCTGGCGTTCGGCTTCGATTTTCTTCGTGTTCAGCCGCGCAATTCATGCTTAAATTTCCGCGCCCATGAACGAGTGGAACATCCAGTCCCGCGCGCACGCCTGCGAGGCGTGCACCCAGCCGTTTGCCGACCGGCAACCGTATCACACGGTTTTGTTCGAGGAGGCGAGGGAGCTGCGCCGTTCGGACATCTGTGTGCCGTGCGCGACCAAGGCGGGCGACGCACGCACCCGCGCCGGTTTCATCTCGCAATGGCAGGGAATTTACGAGGCGCCGCCCGCACACCCGGTCGAGGCCATCCAGAAGGAGACCGCCGAGACGGTGCTGCGCAAGTTGATCGAGCAGAACGATCCGCGTTATGCGCCCGCCGCGTATATCCTGGCGGTCATGCTCGAGCGCAAACGCATCCTTAAAGTCAAGGAGCAGCTCCACCGCGACGGCCAGCGCATTTTCGTCTATGAACAGCCGAAGACAGGCGACATTTTTACGATTGCCGATCCGAACCTGCATCTCGGCCAGCTGGAACAGGTGCAGCACGACGTGGCGCAGTTGCTGGAGCACGGCTTGAATCCACCGGCGGCGGAAGCCCCGGCTCCGTCAGTGGAAGCAACCCCCGCCGCTGTTACCGAACCTGTGCCAGCGCCGGTCGAACCCACGGCGGCCAATTAAGACGCCGTGTCCGAACTCGCCGCATTTCAAGCACGCCTCGGCTATTCGTTCCGCGACGAAAACCATCTGCGCCTTGCGCTGACCCACCCGTCCATCGCGCATGAAGCCAATATGGCGACCGAACACAATCAGCGACTGGAATTTCTCGGTGACTCGGTTCTCGGACTGGTGCTCACCTGGCAGATCTACGATAAGTTTCCCGGAGCCGATGAGGGTTCGCTCACGAAGTCTCGCGCCAAGCTGGTGAACGCCGGTTCGCTGGCCGCGCATGGCCGTGCGCTCGGCCTCGGCGCGCATTTGATTTTGAGCCGCGGCGAAGAGAACACCGGCGGTCGGGATCGCGCCTCGGCGCTGGCCGACGCGTTCGAGGCATTGCTCGGCGCCATTTTTTTGGACGGCGGTTTTGGCGCCGCGCGGGAATTTATCCTGCGCGAATTCGCCGCTGAATTCAGCGCGCTGGCCGAACCGGCGGGAATTGATAACCCCAAGGGCGAGTTGCAGGAGCTGCTCCAGTCCCGTTCACCGAATGCGCCGCAGTATCAGTTTGTTTCCGCGAGCGGGCCGGATCATGACCGCGATTTCGAGTGTGCCGTGCTGCACGACGGCGTGGAACTGGCGCGCGGCTGCGGCAAAAGCAAAAAGGCCGCCGAGAGCGAAGCGGCTCTGGCGGCCCTGCAAAAACTGCGCGTTCAATAACGTGGCACGTTGCGGTCGATTTCTTCCGACCAGGCCGTGATGCCGCCTTTCACGCTTTTGACGTATTTAAAGCCCTGCTGGCGCAGGAAAGCCAGCGCTTTCATCGAGCGCACGCCGGCCTTGCAATGCAGGTAATATTGCGTGTTCGGGTCCAACTCGGTGAAGCGGTTCGCCAGCTCGCTCAATGGCAGCAGCGGCACGCCCGCCACCTTTGCGATCTCGTATTCGTCAGCCTCGCGCACATCCACGACTTTGATGCCAAGCCCCGGATTATCCAAAGCCTTCTTCATGTCCTGCACGGTGACTTCGTCCGGGTTGCCGGCGCTTTCCGGCTCCGGCACGATGCCGCAGAACGTCTCGTAATCAATCAATTCCTTGATCGTCGGATGCTCGCCGCAAATCGGGCATTGCGGATCCCGGCGCAATTTCAATTCACGGAACTTCATGTCCAGCGCATTGAACAGCATTAAACGACCGACCAGCAAATTGCCCTTGCCGAGCGCGAGCTTGAGAATTTCGGTTGCTTGAATGCAGCCGATGATGCCGGGCAACACCCCCAGCACGCCGCCTTCCGCGCAACTCGGCACCATGCCGGGCGGCGGCGGTTCGGGATAAAGGCAGCGATAACACGGCCCGCCCAGATGCGGGGCGAACACGCTCGCCTGTCCCTCGAACCGGAAAATCGAACCATAGACATTCGGCTTCTTGAGCAGCACGCAGGCGTCGTTCGTCAGGTAGCGCGTCGGAAAATTATCCGTGCCGTCCACCACAATGTCGTAGGGCCGGATGAGGTCGAGCGCGTTTTCACTCGTGATGCGCGTGTTATGGATGACGACTTCGCAGTTGGGATTGATGCCGTGAATTGTTTCCTTTGCCGACTCAGCCTTGGAACGGCCCACATCCGCATCCGTATGGAGGATCTGCCGCTGCAGGTTGGAATAATCCACCGTGTCGAAATCAACGATGCCGATCTTGCCGATGCCGGCGGCAGCCAGATACATGGCGATGGGCGAGCCAAGGCCGCCCGCACCGATGCACAGCACGCTGGCGGCTTTGATTTTCTTTTGCCCGGCCAGGCCGACTTCCGGCAGGATCAGGTGCCGCGAATAGCGGCGGATCTCTTCATTGTTCAATTCCATAAATCAAGTCGGGCAAGATATGGCATAAACGTGAGAAATCAAGTCGCGCGAACCGCGATACCTAATCCACCTTTACTGAAAACATTTTCAAGCCCACCGTGCCCGCGACGATCATCACCAGGCAAACAATGCGGCCCACCTCGCGCGGCTCGCCAAACATTATCATGCCCAGTGCCGCCGTGCCCGCCGCGCCGATACCCGTCCACACCGCGTAAGCCGTCCCCATCGGGATGGTTTTCAGCGACAGCGACAGCAGGAAGAAGCTGAGCGTCATCGTTGCGAACGTCGCCGCCGTGGGCCAGAGCCGCGTGAAGCCGCAGGTGTATTTCAGACCAATGGCCCAGCCGATTTCCAGAAGCCCGGCGGCGATGAGAAAAATCCAGTTCATAAAAGTATCAAAAGTTTAACCGCGATGACGCAATAGATGCGAACCAGAAAATTTAAAATCTTCTTTTGCAGAAGGGGAGGTCAACTCTCCGAATCGATAAACCATCTTGTTCCCTCCCGCTGTGTCAAAGCCATCAGATTTGAAAGAGGATTGGCGACTTCTTCCCATTCGCCGGTTTCATGGCCGTAAAACATCACCGGGGGATCACGCTTGGGATCGATTGTGTCTGCATCGCCCCAACCTACATTTGCAATCTTAAACCGGCTTCGCATCCAGCCAGGTGTCACGGATGTTTTCCCAGTCTGCGGGCTCGTAGAAGGCGATCTGCCAATTCGCTTTTCGCGCTGGCATTTGTGCTGACCACTTCAAGGTTGCCCCCCAGAATCTCCCCTCCAACATTTTAAAGCGCTTTGATGCCTTGTGGCAGCGAGTGTCCGAAGTGTGGTTCAATGCCTTGAGGGTATGGGGTAAGCAAACACGTTTTAAAGCGCTTGGTGTGGGCGGCAAGTTCTTCCTTGACCATTCGGCGGCGAAATCACTTCCGCATTTCCGCGCTCCTGCCGTGGGCGTCGAGGCCTTCTAGCTCGGCGAATTTTCGCACGCCTTTCAGTGCCTTCTTGAGCGAAACACGGTTGTATTCCACCACGCTCGTGCGGCGCTGAAACTGGTCCACCGTCAACCCGGCGAAGCTCGCACCCGCGCCGTCGGTCGGGAGCACGTGGCTCGGCCCGGCAATATAATCTCCCAGCACCGTCGGTGACCAGTTGCCAAGAAAAATCGCGCCCGCGGTGATGATGCCGTCACTTACCTTGCGCGCATCGCGGGTGATGACTTCGCAATGCTCCGGCGCAACCTGGTTCGCCAATTCCACGCCATCAATCAGGCTCGGCACCAGGATGAGCCAGACGTTGCGGTCGAGCACGCGCTGGATAAGTGCGCGCCGCGAGAGCCTGGGCAGTTGCTTGAATACTTCTTTTTCCACCGCCTTGAGAATTTTCGCGGAAGTGGTCACGAGCCAGACGCGTTCGTGGCCGGAACCATGCTCAGCCTGCGCCAGCATGTCGGATGCGACGTACTGCGGATTGGCCGTGTCGTCGGCCACCACCAGCAAATCGCTCGGCCCGGCAAGGAGGTCAATCGCCACGCGCCCGACGAGCAACCGCTTGGCCATGCTGACATAGGCATTGCCGGGACCGAAGATCTTCTGCACTCGACGGATGGTCTTCGTACCGTAAGCCAGCGCCGCAATCGCCTGCGCGCCGCCAACGCGGTAAATCTCCGTTGCCCCCGCCGCCCGTGCGGCAAAGAGGATCGCCGGATTGACGGAGCCGTCCTTGCCGCATGGCGTGGTGACGACGATTTCCTTGCAGCCCGCGACTTTGGCGAGCGTGATGGTCATCAGCGCCGTCGAGACGAGCGGCGCGGTGCCGCCGGGAATATAAACGCCGACGCGCTGGAACGGATCAAACTTTTCGCCAACGCTCGCGCCATGAGAATTCTTCGATTGCCAGCCTTTGCGCAACGATTTCTTCGCAAAACCGGCGATGTTGGCCTCCGCTTCCGCCACTGCCGCCCGCAGCGATTCATCGGCGGCGAGCGAGGCATTGAACAATTCCGCCTGGGTCACGGCGAGCTGTTCGGCGGCCAGCCTGGCGCCGTCGAATTTCTCCGTGAACTCAAGCACCGCATCGTCGCCGCGCACCTGGACTCCATGCAGGATTGCCTTGGTGCGCTGCTCGATCTCTGCGTCAAACAGGCTGGAGTCGGCGGTGGCTTCGCGTATTTTGGCGGAGAAATCTTTGTCGGTATGGCGGACGGTTTTCATGGGTACAAGGTAGGGAAAAACCACGACCAAGTCAAAATTCGCCGCATGGACAGTCATCCGCCGGCTTGCGAAAGACTTTTCTTCCGTTTTCATCTATGTTTTTCTATGTGCACCTGTGACCAAACAAAATCCCATCATCGCCGCCCTCGACGTGCCGTCGGCGGAACAAGCTTTGAAACTCGCGGAGCAAATCGCGCCGGCCGTCGGCGCATTCAAAATCGGCAAGGAACTGTTCGTCGCCGCCGGACCGGATATCATACGCCGCGTGCGGGCGACCGGCGCAAGCGTGTTCCTGGATTTGAAATTTCACGACATCCCGAACACCGTCGCCAAGGCCGTCGCCTCCGCCGTGCGGCTCGACGTGCAAATGCTCACCGTCCACTCCAGCGGCGGCAGCGAGATGATGCGCGCTGCGGAAAAATCCGCGCAGGACACGGCCCGGGCGCTCGACCGGCCAGGGCCGCTCGTTCTCGGCGTGACTGTGCTCACCAGCATGGACGGCAGCGCCCTGGCCGAGATCGGCTGTGAAACCAAAGTCGGGGATCAGGTCGAACGGCTGGCATCGCTGGCGGTGAAGTCGGGGTTGCGCGGGCTGGTCTGCTCGCCGCTAGAAATCGCTGACCTGCGAAAGATCCTGCCAGGCCACATCCAGCTCGTCACGCCCGGCATCCGCACTGGCGCGGAAAAGGCAGATGACCAGAAGCGGACACTCACGCCGCTCGAAGCCATCCAGGCAGGCGCCACCTGGCTGGTGATTGGTCGGCCGATTTACGCGGCGGAAAATCCGCGCGCGGCAGCGGAAAAGATTTTGGCATCACTTTTTTAGTCATCGTTGGCATCGAACAAACACCCTTTTAGAATATGAGCACTAAAACCCTCACTGTTGTGGCGACGTTTCAAGCCAAACCGGGCAAGGAAGCCGAACTGAAAGCCGCCCTGATCAATCTAGTCGCCCCCACGCGCAAGGAGGCGGGATGCCTTAATTACGATCTTCACCGGCTGCCGGCGGACCCGGGGAAATTCCTCTTTCACGAAAACTGGACCAGCAAGGCGCATCTCGACGCGCACCTCCAAAGTCCGCACATCAAAACGCTATTGCCGCGGCTGGGCGATCTAGCCATGGGGCTGCCGGAAATCAACCTCTGGGAGAAAATCGCCTAGCGCAAAATGATTTCCAGGACGCGTGGCTCGGGGGGAGGTCGCCTGGCGGATATTTGAAAAGCTGTTTTCAGCCGGGCAGCTGCCAACCCGGCTCGAACCGGATCAGCCGCGTGGACCCGGCATAAACCACCGGATTTTTCCACTCGCTCGCCGGGCTTGGCGATCCGGTCCACCCCCACGTCGTAATTGATGACAGAGTCTTTCATAATCCGGCCACCACCGAGATCACGTATGACTTC
This sequence comes from uncultured Verrucomicrobia subdivision 3 bacterium, assembly GCA_903917705.1. GTDB lineage: Bacteria > Verrucomicrobiota > Verrucomicrobiia > Limisphaerales > UBA11358 > UBA11358. The sequence goes on from CAIXBQ010000005.1 coordinate 52,178, forward strand.
CCCCATGGCGCGGGCATCGCACTTGGAAACATAGCCGGCCTTGTCCGCGTTCACTTCGGCGACGAATCTGGTTGTGGAATCCTGCGCCAGCTTGCGGTTGAAGGCGTTCAAATCTGCGCCTTGGGCAGCCAGCATTTCGTCCCATTTCTGCCGGGGCAGGCCGGAGTCCAAACAAGCCTCCGCCAGTATGCGCGCGGCGGCGAACGATTTTGCCGACCTTGTTTGAACCAGCAGATGCGCGGCGGAATCAAGGACCAGCTCCAGCAAATCCGCAGGACCTTTGCCAGCAAGACATTCGACGCTTTCTTTGACTTCCAGCCAGTTGCCGGCTGCGCGGCCAAGCGGGGTGTTCATGTCCGTCAGCATTGCGCGGGTGCGGGTGCCACACTCGTTGCCAAGGGCCACCATGGCTTTTGCGAGCTTGCGCGCGGCGCCTTTGGTTTGCATGAAAGCAGCACTGCCGAATTTCACATCAAGGATGAGCGCATCCAGGCCTTCGGCGAGTTTCTTGGAAAGAATGGAGGCGACGATGAGGGAAAGGCTTGGCACGGTACCCGTGGCGTCTCGCAGGGAGTAAATTCTTTTGTCTGCCGGAACCATCGTGTCCGTCTGGCCGCAGATAACGCAACCGACCTTGTGGACTTGGGCCATGATTCGCGCCGCGGGCAACTGCGTTTGAAAGCCTGGAATGGAATCCAGCTTGTCAAGCGTACCGCCGGTGATGCCGAGACCGCGGCCGGAAATCATCGGCACCCGGAACCCGAGGCACGCCAGCAGGGGCGCCAGCGGCAGCGACACCTTGTCGCCGATGCCGCCGGTGGAATGTTTGTCCACCAGCGGACGCTCGTCCCGAGGGAATTTCAACACGTCGCCGGAATCGCGCATAGCCAGCGTGAGCGCGGTGGTTTCGGCGGTATCAAGCCCGCGAAAATAGACGGCCATGAGCATCGCGGCCATCTGGTAGTCGGGGATTTCCCCGGCGGTGAATTCGCGGATGAAATTCTGGATCTCGCCACGCGTGAGGGTTTTGCCTTCACGTTTCGCTTCGATGAGCGAAAGAAAATTCACGGGTCAGCCGACAAATTTCTTTGCCGCGATGGTCGAGTTGTGGCCGCCAAAACCAAACGAGTTGTTGACGATGGCATTGACCGGCATCTGGCGCGCGGTGTTCGCCACATAGTCCAAATCGCATTCGGAATCTGGATTTTGCAGGTTGATGGTCGGCGGCACGATGCCGTGCTTGATGGCGAGCGTGCAGACGGTCATTTCCACAGCGCCGGCGGCGCCCAGCATGTGGCCGGTGGCGCCTTTGGTCGAATTGACGACGAGCTTGCGCGCATGGTCGCCAAAAACGGATTTGACAGCCTGCGTCTCGCAGACATCGCCCTGTGGCGTGGAAGTGCCGTGGGCGTTGATGTAATCCACGTCGGTCAGATTAAGCCCGCCGGTGCGCAGGGCCATTTTCATGCACCGCGCCGCTCCTTCGCCGCCGGGAGACGGCGCCGTGAGATGGTGCGCGTCCGCGGTGTTGCCGTATCCGGATATTTCACAATAAATCTGCGCCCCGCGCTTTTTCGCGTGCTCCAATTCTTCAAGCACGAGCACTCCGGCACCTTCGCCCATGACAAAACCGTCGCGGTCCTTGTCGAATGGGCGGGAGGCATGTTTGGGGTCATCATTGCGCGTGCTCATGGCCTTCATGGCGCAGAACCCGCCGATGCCGATGGGGATGACGGCCGCCTCGGAACCGCCGGCAAACATCACTTGCGCGTCGCCGGCCTTGATGGTGCGCCAGGCTTCGCCGATGGCATGATTGGCGGTTGCGCAGGCGGAGCAGGTGGCAAAATTCGGTCCCCGCAGATTGAAATACATAGAAATGAGGCCGGACGCCATGTTGCTGATAAGCATCGGTATGGTGAACGGCGACATGCGACCAGGCCCACGCTGGAGCAGGATTTTGTGCTGCTCGGTCGTGGTGTGCAGTCCGCCAATCCCGGAGCCGAGGAACACGCCGATTTCGTCGAGGTTTTCCTTTTCGAGTTCGAGGCCGGAATCCTTCAGGGCGCTCCATGCTGCATAGACGCCGAATTGCGAATAGCGGTCGGTGCGGCGGATTTCCTTGGGTGAAGGAAAGGCGGGTGCCGGGTCAAAGTTTTTCACCTCGCCCGCGATCTGCGTATCGAACGCGGCGGCGTCAAACGCGGTGATTTTGTCGATGCCACACTGGCCGGCAATGAGATTTTGCCAGAACGTGTTCAGATCGTGGCCGAGCGGCGTGACGACGCCCAGGCCGGTGATGACGACGCGACGGTCGGTATAATTGTTTGCCATGACAAAATCAAACGGGGCAGTTCGGGCTGTGTCCAGCCTAAACTGCCCCAGCGGTTCAAATTTCTCTTACTTGGCGGATTCTTCGACGTATTTGATCACATCGCCCACGCTTTGGAGCTTTTCGGCCTGTTCGTCCGGCACTTCGATGCCGAATTCTTCTTCCAGCGCCATCACCAGCTCGACGGTGTCGAGCGAATCAGCGCCGAGATCTTCGATGAACTTCGCCTGCGGAGTCACTTGGTCGGGTTTCACGCCGAGTTGTTCCACGACGATGTCCTTTACACGTTGGTCAATTGGTTTGTCTGACATAATTTTGACTATCTATCTAGCTTGCAACCGCCGCAACCGTCAAGCCTCGATTTCAATTTTATTTTGCCTGGAATGTTAATTATTGTTGCCACCCTTCCGCCAAAACTCCGGCGCAGCGTATAACCCTTCATGCTGCAACGGTTTTCACATCACCATCCCGCCATCCACCGTCAAGACCTGGCCGGTGACATAACGGGCCGCCGGACTGGCTAGATAAAGCGCCGCGCCGGCGATGTCGTCCGCCTCGCCAAAACTGCCCAGGGGAATCTGCTTGAGCGCGCCGCCTTCATTTCCTCCTTCAGCTCCGATGTCATATCCGTCTGGATGAAGCCCGGCGCAATCGCATTCACCGTGATGCCCCGGCCCGCAAGCTCTTTCGCCGCCGACTGCGTGAAGCCGATCAAGCCGGCCTTGCTCGCCGCGTAATTGCACTGGCCCGCGTTCCCGATGAGGCCGATGACGGACGAAATGTTGATGATGCGGCCGCTGCGCGCCTTGATCATCGCGCGACTGAACGCCTTCGTGACGAGAAATGCGCCCTTCAAATTCGTGTTCAAAACCGTGTCCCAGTCCGCGTCGCTCATGCGCATCAGCAAACCATCCCGCGTCACGCCGGCATTATTGACCAGAATGTCCACCTTGCCCGCCTCTGCGAGAATCTTCTCGGCGGCGGCCGTCACGGCGCCGGCATCCGCCACGTCCACGGCAAACGCCCACGCCCTGCGGCCGATCGCGCGGATTTCCGACGCAACCTTCTCGGAATTTTCCTGTGTGCGCGATACCACGGCGACGTCTGCGCCTTCACGGGCGAATTTTAATGCGATGGCACGGCCGATGCCGCGGCCCGCACCCGTGACCACGGCGATTTGATTGATGAGTTGGCTCATAGTTTTGGGGATTTTCAGACAGAATTAAACAAATGGACAGATATTTTTAGCCACAGTTTCCTGGCGAACACCGGGTATGATAATACATCTCTGTGCGCTTTTTACTCTTGGGGTGATTATCAAACCAAACCCTTAACAGTGGCTTCCAGACTCGTCACATCCGCAACGCTCAACATCGTTGCCGTTTTATCGATGCGCTTCATAAAACCGCTCAGGGCCGTGCCCGGTCCGAGTTCGATGAAACGCGTGTAGCCCTGTGCCAGCAATCCGCGCATCGAGGTCTCCCACAGCACCGACGCGCAGACCTGCTCCACAAGCTTGACGGGTATTTCCGCCGGCGTTCCATGCGCTGTGGCGGTGACATTGGAAATTACCGGCACGGCGGGAGAAACCAAAGTCAACAATGCCAGTTCCGCCGCAAGTTTCGGCTGCGCACTGGCCATGAGCGGCGAGTGATATGCGCCGGCCACCGGCAATGGCAGCGCCCGTTTTGCGCCCTTGGCTTTGGCCAGTTCGCACGCCTTCGTGATGTTTTCTGCCGCGCCGGAAATCACGAGCTGGCCGGGGCAGTTCAGATTGGCGAGAACCACGCCGGCTTCCGCGCAAACCTCGCGTGTCGGCGCCTCGTCGAGACCGATGATGGCCGCCATGCCGCCCTTGGTCACGTCACAGGCTTCCTGCATGAATTTGCCGCGCTGGCGCACCACGCGCAAACCATCTTCAAAACTCATCGCGCCCGCTGCCGTCAGCGCCGTGAATTCACCCAGCGAAAGACCGGCGGTGGCGTCATATTTCAGATTCGGAACCCGTTCCTTAAGCAATTGGAACGCGACCCAGCTCGCCAGAAAAATACCCGGCTGCGCGTTTTCCGTCTTGGTTAAATCCCCTTCCGGCCCGTTGAAACAAATGCCGGCGAGATCGTAGCCGAGCGCGGCGTTGGCGCGGTCAAACCATGCCTTCGCCGACGAATATCTTGCGGCAAGATCTTTGCCCATGCCGACGACTTGCGCGCCTTGACCGGCAAACAGGAGTGCGGTTTTACTCATGCCAAAAATTTTAACCACAAACCCGCGCGGCCGCGAAGGAGAAATTTTTGAACTTTGTGTCTTTGCGTCTTTATTGTTCAATTAGCCTCATGTTTTCACACGTTGTCATTTTTTGGACCGACCCGGCCAAGCCGGACGCCGCCGCCGAGGTCATCGCCGGCGGAAACCGATTCCTCAAGCACATTCCCGGCCTCACTCATTTCCACATCGGCAAAATGGTGGGTAGTGCGCGACCGGTCGTTGACCAAAGTTATCAAGTCGCGCTGAACACCGTTTTCATCAGCAAACAGGCGCAGGATGATTATCAGGTACACCCGCTGCATCTTGAATTCATCGCGCACTGCGTGAAGCCCTTCGTGACCAAAGTCGTCGTTTACGACTTTGCGTAAATGGCGGCATGGTCGCACGCAGACGGCAAAGGGAACACCGGTAAAAACCATCCTTCGCCCCGCCGGCTGCGCGCGGCCCGGTCTTGCTTTCACGCCCGCGGATGAAACTTCCGGTGGATTTCCCGCAGCCGGCTTCCCGTGACATGCGTGTAGATTTCCGTTGTGCTGATATTCGCGTGCCCGAGCAATTCCTGGATCACGCGCAAATCCGCACCATGCTCCAGCAGATGCGTTGCGAAGCTATGACGGAGCATGTGCGGGGTGATGTTGCGCCCCACGCCGGCGCGGCGCACGCGATTCTTGATGTGCAGCCAAAGCGTTACGGCTGCGAATGGGGTGCCGCGCCGGGTGAGAAAAACATTTGCAGGCGATTTCGCCGTGACCAGCTTCGGCCGCCCGGCCTCAAGGTAGCGATTCAAGGATTCAACGGCTTTGCGCCCCGCCGGCACGACACGCTCCTTGTTGCCTTTGCCGATGACGTTGATGAACCCGGCGTCGAGGTGAAGCTGTTCCAGTCGCAGATTTTTCAACTCCGACAGGCGCAAGCCGGAGGCGTAGGCCAGTTCCAGAATCGCCTGGTCGCACAAACCTTGCGGCGACTCCGGATTATCCGGCTCGAGCAGTTTTTTGATCTCCTCATTCGATAACGCCTTCGGCAACCGCTTCCAACGGCGCGGCAGGGAAAGATTTTCCGCGATGTTCGCCGGCAGAAATTTCTCATTCTCGGCAAATTTGAAGAACGCCCGCAGCGCCGCAATTTCCAGATACACACTTTCGCCGCTCATGCGCTTGGTGGACTCCTTCGGTTCATCGGCCAGCGGACGGGCGCGCTCGTATTGCAGGAACGCCATGAGATGCTTCAACTCGACGGACGGCCAGTCCGTGAGACTTTGTTTTGCCGCCCACTTGGTGAATTTGCCGAGCAGCGCGGCGTAGGTTTTCGCCGTGTTGTCCGATTGCCCGCGTTCGTGGCGCAGGTATTGCAGAAAATCTTCAACGAGGGTTTGCATCAGACCGGGCTGGCTTGGCGTTTAAACATTCAAAACTTGAGCGGCCGGTCCGCCTTGGACTGCTTGCCCCTTTTCCTGCCGCAACCGGATTTCACTGCGTCCTGCCAAATTTCTTCTCCAGTTCGCGGTAGTTCATTTCAATCAGCGTCGGCCGCCCGTGCGGACAGGTGTAAGGCATTGCGCAGCAGCGCAGTTCCTCGACGAGATTTTCCAATTCCGCGCCCCCGAGCGGGTCGTTGGCCTTCACGGCATGACGGCAGACGGTCTTGGCGACAGTGTGTTCGCCCAACCTCGCAAGATTCACATCCCGGCCGGCGGCCCGCAGTTCATCCACCAGATTGAACACAAACCGGCGCACATCCGGCACCTTGACGAACGGCGGCAGCGCATCCAGCAGGAACGTCCGTTCGCCAAATTCGCTTAAGCCGACCCCCAGCCGCGTGAGCGCAGCCAGTTGTTCGCGCAAAAAATGGGCGTCGCGCGGCGGCAATTCGATCGTCTCCGGCAGCAATAACTTTTGCGATGGAGCCAGGTCGTTCTGCTCCAGCCGCGCCAGCATCTGCTCGAACAAAATCCGTTCGTGCGCAGCGTGCTGGTCGAGCAGCACCAGTCCGCGGTCGGATTCGAGCAGCACATAAAGCTTGCCGACCACGCCGATGAGCCGCAGGGGGACGTTGAGCAACGGCGTCGGGGATTGCAGAGGGCGGAGGGTGGGCGACGGCTTGGTTTCCAAGGCCGGTGGCCCGTGACCGATGGCTGGTTGCTCCATCGCTGGATTCGCGGCTGGTTCTGCTTTCGCCGGCGGCGGCGAAAAGCCCGCTTTCGTGGCCGTTTGTGCGGCGGGAGAAATCGCCGGGGGTACGGCTGGCGGTGGTTTTAGTTTTTCAGGAAAATTCGGCAGCCCCGAAGTTTCCGGCACTGTTTGCTCGCTAACCGTGAGCTTTGGACTTTGCCCTTTGGACTCCTGCCCATGAAAAGCCAATAAGGCGTCATGCACGGCCCGGGCGGTGAACTTCCGCACTTCAAATTCGCGATGGAACTTGACCTCGCGCTTGGCGGGATGGATGTTCACGTCCACGGCGGCGGGATCAATTTCGAGAAACAGACAGCAGACGGGATAGCGGCCTTTCATCAGCGAATTGTGGTATCCCTCGATCAGGGCGTAGTTGACTCCACGATTTTCCACCGGGCGGCGATTCACAAAAATAAACTGGCTCTCGCGCGTCGCGCGCGAGACGCCGGGCGTACCGATCAATCCCCAGATGCGGATGGTGGATTGACCATTGCCAATTTCCGGTTTTTCCGGCGTGGCGGTTTCAAAAATGTCGGTTTCGTCCGGTGCCGGCGGGTTGTCGCCCAGCGCGGCCGAAAAATTCACGGCCAACAGCTTTTCGTCGCCCAGCAACGCCCGGAGGCGTTCGCGCAGGGCTTCAATGCGGCTGGAGATGACGGCGCCGGATTTGACGGCGGGCAGTTGCCAGACGTTGCGTCCGTCTTTGACATACGTGAATGCCACTTCGGGAAACGCCAGCGCGGCGAGGGTGAGATAATGCTGGATGTGCGCAGCCTCGGTTTCTTCCGTGCGCAGGAATTTCCGGCGCGCGGGCAGATTATAAAAAAGCTGCCTCACCTCGACGCTGGTCCCGGGCGCGCTGCCGGCGGCCTTGACCTCGGCGATCGTGCCGCCGTTGATGATGATTTGAGTTCCTTCTGGCGAAATAGTTTCGCGCTCGCGCGTAGTCAGCGTGAATCGGCTGACGCTGGCGATGCTTGGCACCGCTTCGCCGCGAAAACCCATCGTGGCAATGGAGGCCAGATCTTCCGCGCGCTGGATCTTGCTGGTGGCGTGGCGTTCCAGCGAAAGCAGTGCATCATCGCGGCTCATGCCCCAGCCGTCATCGGTGACCCGAATCAGGCTGCGCCCGCCGGCGCCGATCTCGACGGTGATTTTTTGCGCGGCGGCATCAAGGGAATTTTCCACGAGTTCCTTAACCACGCTGGCGGGCCGCTCAACCACTTCGCCGGCGGCGATCTGGTTGGCGACCTGTTCGGAAAGAAGCTTGATGCGGTTCACGTAGAAAGGATGTTAAGCTTCAACGGTCATTTTGCCAACGGCAGGGCGAAACAAAATATTGCGCCGCGGTTCGGCTCGTTGCGGACCCAGATGCGGCCGCCGTGATCCTCGACGATTTTTTTGCAGATGGAGAGCCCGAGGCCGGTGCCGTGGGCTTTGCCATGCGTGGCAAAGGGTTGAAAAAGCTGGCCGGCAATTTCCGGCGCGATGCCGGGCCCCGTGTCTTCGATTTCGGTGACAGATTCTTTTTCGCCCGCGTCGAACCGCAGATAAACAGTGCCGCCGCCGGACATGGCATCGGTGGCGTTATGCATCAGATTGTGAAAAACGCGGCTCAGCCGGCGCGGGTCAAACGGCACCGGCGTGGCCGGCGGAACATTCTCCAATTCAATGCGCACGGACTTGATTTCCGCCTCGGCGCGGAGATCGGCGACTAATTCGAGGATGAAGGCGCGATAGTCGCCAGCCTGGATAGCAGTATTGGTCGGTTTTCCCTCGGTGAAAATCAGGATATCGCCAACCATGTCACTGATGCGCTCGACCTGCTTCCGGATGCGGGCCTGCGATCTGGCCCGGAGTTCCTCGCTGATGCCCGGCATGTCAAAGGTTTCCGCCGAGAGGCCGATGATGCTCAGGGGGTTTTTGAGGTCGTGGACGATGGCGCGGGCAAAACTTCCGACAGCCGCGAGGCGCTCCGCCTCAAGAATCTCCCGGAGGTGCAGTTGATTGAACTCGCGGAGCCGGTGGCTGATCTGCTGCAGCAGGGCCAGGGCCAGGCCGGGCGACCGCTCAATGAATGGCAGCAGTTCGCCGCGGGGAAGAAAATAAACCTCGGTGGCACCGGCCGCCGAAGCGGTGGCAGAACGCGGACGGTGCTCGATGACGGCCATCTCGCCAAAGATTTCACCCGGTCCTAGCCGGGAAAAAACCCGGCGGGCGCCCGCGCCTGCGGAAATTTCCACCAGCCCGTCCTTGACAAAATAGACGCCGTCGCCTGGCGTGCCTTCGTGGAAAATTTCCTGCCCGGCTGCATACCGGCGTTCCTGCGCGATGAACCGCAGCGCCTGTAATTCAGGGCGGGACAACTGGCGGAGTAGTGGAATGGCTTCCAGCGTGATCACTTGGGGAGCTTCAAGGAAAAACCGGCCCGCGTAAAGACGGGAAATACCGCACCCTGGCATGTTTTCAGGTAAAACAGGTCATAAGCTTGTTGACAATTTGTTGGTGAAATGTAACAGTTGCTTTATTCGGGTAGCAGCACGTTTCTTCAGCGGGGTTCCCCACCCCCACCTCCTTGGCGTCTGCTGCCCGGATTTTTTATAACTTAACTTTCACCGGATTACTGAACCAGAACTTGACTTGGGCGCGGTTTTTTTTTACTTTTTCGCTCCCCTTCGCGGGGGTGTAGCTCAATTGGTTAGAGCGCTGCCCTGTCACGGCAGAGGTTACGGGTTCGAGCCCCGCCACTCCCGCCATACTTAACCCACTGGCCCCAAGCACTTACGGTGATTGGG
>CAIXBQ010000006.1 GCA_903917705.1 uncultured Verrucomicrobia subdivision 3 bacterium
AGCGCACCTTGCGGGCGTAGGCGGGGCTGCGGCCGAACTTATTCATAAGTCCGGTGTGCAGCTTGTTGATGATCGGTTTTTCGTAAGGTTGCTTCATGGTGCGATAGTTGGTTTTCTGAGATTCAGTTTCACGGCACTTCGCCTTTAGTGATGGCTTTTTGAAACGCGGCCATGTCGGTCACCAGTTCATAGGTGTAGCGGATGAACAGCTTGCCCGCCTCGTAATCCGGCACCGGTGCCACCGGCAGATCGAACGCGCGGCGCACGAGCCGTGACGGCAGATTGATGCCCACGCCGGTCGCAAAGTAGGACCACGCGGGAAAGCGCGGGTTGATTTCGATGAGAAAAACCTCGTCGTCGTGGACGATGCACTCCAGTTCAAACGGCCCGCGCCACTTGAATTCGCGGATGAAGTCCGCCACGGCTGCGAGCATCTTTTCATTTTTCACCGTGACGCCAGTCCAGATTTTGCCGAGCGCGGTGATGGAAAGTTTTTTGATGCCGACCAGCCCCAGCGAGTTGCCCTCGCCGTCGCCCAAGCCAACCACGTTCATTTCATCCCCGGTCACGACTTGCTGGACAATTATCGGATAGCCCCACTCCGCCACCAGGTCGTGATAGTGCGAGATGGCCTCCGCCGTCGTGAAACTGCGATACGCCTTGTAAAAACTGCCTTTCACCATCACCGGCAGGCCGATGTCCTCGATGGCTTTCAACAGCCCGTCCACACTGGTCACGACTTTGGTGCGCGGCAGTGAAATGTTGATCTTCGCCGAAATGTCGAGCAGCCGGTCTTTGCCTCGCAACTTGAACTGCTCCATGCCCGGTAGAAAAGTGCGGATGCCATGCGCCGCCAAATCGTCGGCGTATTTGATGAAGAGTGGCAGCTCGGCGTCGAGATTTGGAATCACGCAGTCCAGTCCGTAATTCTGCTTGATGTGCAGCAGTCGCTCAATGAACGTGTCGCCGTTGCCCGACGGATAAGGCATCATGTAGGACTTGTCCACGACCCAGTCCATGTAAATGCCCGGCTCCATCGCGTCGTAGGCGAGGCCGACAATCTTCACCTTGAGCTCCGCATCCTCCTTGAGGCTGCGCGCGACGCCGATGCCGGGACCGGGATTGTCAATCGCGTTGATGCCGGAAACGCCGACGATGAGTTCTTTCATAGGTGCCTCAAATCAGGCCGAGCGATTTCAAGCTGCCGCGAAAATCGGCCAGATCACGCCGCGCATTTTCCACGGAAACATCGTAGTTGTCGGTCAGCTTCCGGGCGATTTCCTCGTCGCTCCGGCCTTCGCGCAGACCGTTGATGATGTCCAGCCCAGACTGGCTGGCCTGAAAACTGTCGCCGGTGGATGGATTAAAAATAAATCCCTCGGCGTTGATGGCGAGATGGGAGAGTTTTTGCATAAAATAATCAGTTTATTACATCGCGTTGGCTCTCAGTTGCAGAGGCACTGTTGGGAACGCCGTTACGTTTTTCATGCGCCAACGTTACGAAAGCGAACCTTAAGACGAGGTGAAGAAGTCGTGTTTGCGAGCGCTTTTCTTTGCTCAGAGTGCAAGATCGGAGCCTGGTTCATTTTCGACGGCCACTCTTCCCGGCTGGCGCAGGCAGAGGCGAGTCCGTGTCAAGCGTGAAGGTATCGTCAAACCGCTTGTGTCCATTGCCGCAGTGGGAGCCGGCTGCCATCATCTGCAACGCCCACACGGCGGCCAGCGGCAAAGCACGCGGAAGCCGAAATTTAAGAGCGAGCTTGAAAGCCATTGTTTTCCCGGTATCAGGTTTGCCAGGCAACTTTAAGAAAACCTGAACGCAAAATCAACTCCACATCAGGCATGAGACCCCTTCGCCTGCACGACATAGCTGTGCGCGATGCAGCCGGTCTTGCTTTGCACGGTTTCGTCCTTCGGCAAAAAGCTACGGACGTATTCCACCTTCACATTGTCCTGCGAGACGGTCACGCGCAAATGGCCGGAATTTGGCAGCTTCACGCCGGATTGATAACGCTCCTCGTTGTAAGTCATGTAGCCATGATCGGCGGGCATCGGCACTTCCTGATAAATGATGCCGTCGCGTTCCTGCTGGCAATAAAGATGATCATGGCCTTGAAAGAAAATCGTGACCCCGTGCTTGACCATGAGTTGATGGATCGGCAACTCCCAACCGGGCCGCTTCTGCGCAAACTCCCAATCGCCGCGCTTGTTCCGACCGCCCCATTCATAGAGGTCGCATTCGTCCACGCCGCCACGACCGGAGCCGAGCACGTGGTGTGCGAAGACGAATTTATATTTGGCTTTGCTCTGCTCCAGCGTTCGTTTGAACCAGTGATACTGCGTGTCGCCGATCGTCAGCGCCCACCAGTCGCGGTCCTTGCCGCGCCCGCGGTTACCGCCGCCCGCCTCTGCCTCGCGAAAGCCGCTGTCCACCTGCACGGGTGAATGCCAGTAGTTGTCGAGAATCACAAACAACGCATCGCCCCAAGTCCACGCGCAATAATCCTTTCGCAGCCCAACCGATGGCAGCGTCTCGGTATCGCCGGAATAAAATCCGTCCGGTGCGGGTGTCGGGAAAAATTGATTGCGCGCGTTTTGCGCGTGAACGGCGACAGCGTGGCGCTCATCAGTCTGGTTGAAATTGAACAACGATGCCTGCTCGTGATTGCCATTCAACAAAAACACCGGCGCACTCTGGCCGATGAGTCCCAGAAACGGCCTTTGCAGCGTGTAGCGCTCGGCGACGGCATTAAAGGTGACTTCGCGAATCGGCGCGACGCTAAAATCGTCGCCCATGCAGATGTAAAAATCCGGATTGTCCTTGGCGACGTTCTGCAACGTGCGCGCATACAAATTCGGTTCGCTCATCTGCGGGCGTTCAGGATGCGAGTCGCCTTGAACCGCGAACGTGAACGAGCTGCCGGCGGAACGTTGGGTGTGAAAGCGGCACTCTGGTCTCACGGTGAAATTGGATTCGTCGGGCTTGCGAAAATTGAGCCGGTAAAAATATTGTGTGTTCGGTTGCAGCTTGTCGAATGCGATTTCAATGGGTTTGTTCGCGGCAAAAGTCAGAACGCCGGTTTTGTTGGTATAATTGCCCGCTGAAGTTCCGTATTCAAAAAATCCTTCAATGGTTTCCTTCGCGAGTGAATTCACCGTCACTGATTGGTCGCTGACGCGGCCCAGCAGCAGGGACAGCCAACTGAACGCCGCGAGTTCCAGCGGCAAAACGTAATCTTCCGCGCTCCGGCGACCGCGTCCGCCCTGACCTCCTTGGCCGCCACGTTTCCGTTGGCCAGGCTGGTTGTTTTGCGCGAATGCCGGCAACGACAGCCACGCCAATGTAGAAGCAAGCATGCCGAGAAACTCGCGGCGGTTGGAAAGAAATTTAAGGCGCTTCATCTTGTTGAAAATTGAAAGGTTAATCGCACGATTTGCGCATAAGCTCAAGTCTGGCGATGGCTGGGAACGGTCTCCCCCGCGCTGATCGTCACGCGGCGGACGGTTGTCAGGATTGTCGCCACCGCGTTGACCGCCATTACCGCGATCGCCCGGGCCTGGCTGTCTCCGGGCGGACGCTGCTTCGGGCGCGGCGGTTGCGTAAAAGAGTCGATATTTGCCGGCGTCGTGGCCGTTCGCGACGAGGGGGTAAAATGCAGTTCGGCTGCGCCGGCATGGCAGCGAGCAGCGCAGCCGGTAACGCTAGCAGAAGGGCGGCCAGGAACGTGGCGATGTCTTTCATCATTATGGTTGCTTTCATCTCTGCTTGAACTCGCCCAACGTCAGCCACCCCGGAAGGTGTTGATCTTGCGCGCGGTTGGCGAACCGCAATGGCCGACCGTTGGGCATGGGGTTGGGCACGCGCAGCAGGAGATGATAGTTGCCTGTGGCGAGCCGACTCGTTTCAGCCTGGTATTCCCATGAGCGATCGGCGTCGCCCGGCAACAAACCGGCGAGTTTCCAGCCGGGCAGCCATGTCGCAACGATTTCACCATGCGCATCGAGTGCGCCCAGTTCGACAGGCCAATCAGCGTAGAAAGGCGCGACGCCAAAATTTCTTAGCGTCGTCAAGACGCTCAACTCGCGCTTTGTCGCACTCATCTTTAACTTGGCAGAGACCATGTAGAATTCGTAACCGAGCCGGCGCGCACCGGCAATAGCGCGTTCACGCTGCTCGGCGGTGAGTTCACGCTCGATGCTAGAATCCATCAACCACGTCGCGTGCGTTTCCTCGACGCAGCGAAGAAATTCCTGACCCTTCGGCGCGCTTGACGGTTCATCCCACAAGCCGCGCCAGACTTCGGGCCGAACCTCGCCGCCAATCGGATGCACACGCCATTTGTTCGTCGCCTCTGAACCGGCCCGCTGCATGCGCGTGAGGAAGAACCAGCTATCGTTCTCGCGGCCAGTGGGTATCGTGGCCCACGCGAACGAATCATCATGATAACCGAACGGGCGCGTATGATTCGCGGCGTAGGCTGGATCGTCTTCGGGAGCTGGATAGCGCAGCAGGACGGGGGTCTTCTTGAAAGCGGCCGCGTAGGCATCCATCACCTCGCGCTGAACGGTCTTGCTGGCCCACAGTTTGCCGAATGGATAATCGTGCCATTCGCCCCACTTCCCAAGCAGGCCGGCCGTGACGAAACCGATCCGCGGGTCGCCGTCGTAACGCGCGCCGAGTGCGGCGATGAAATTGGTCATCGCGGCCCGCAGGCGCGCGTCCTCGTAGTCAGGGGTGAGCATTTGTTCCTGCTTGCCGCCGCTGACAACAGTGTTGGTGAAGATACGCACGCCGGCATTGAGCAGGAATTGCGGCACAGCCAGCGGCTTGTTCGGGTATTCGAGATAAAACCGGAATACGGTCTGACAACCACGGCCCGCGATATCCGAGATGAGTCGTTCCAACGGCTGCCAGTCAAACGTGTCCGGGCCGCTCATCACCGCGCGCACCGGCAGATAGCTGAACTCCAGGCTGTGCGGAAACTCACGCGCTTGGCCAGCATAAGGCGCGAAGCCTTTGAGCGGGTTGTCCGGCGGAGCGGGCGCGTAGTCTGGCGGCATGCCCGCGTGCAAAGTCGTGAACGGCGCTAACAGCAGGGCGATATAAATGAGAAGCATTGCGTTCATGACTGCATTCTATGACAGCATTTGAGTCAAAAGCGAGTAGGGCGATGCAGAGGATGATGAACCATGATCATGATTTTATTTCTCGCGCTGGTTATCGCGCGGCGGACGGTTGTCCGTATTATCACCACCGCGCTGACCGCCGCGACCGCGTCCGCCCGGACCTTGCGGCCTGTCCCCCAATGGACGTTGCTTGGGATGCGGAGGTGTCGCAAAAGATTCGGTGATCGTGCCGAGCGGTTTCAGTTCGCGGTCCTTGAACGCGGGGAAATCCGGCGCGAACCGAAAGGCGCGGAAGGCGCTGTTCACCATCGGCAGCGCGTCGGACAGCACTTTCACCGTGCCGAAATCGCGCGTCACCGGATTGATGTATTCCCACACGAGTTTGCCATCGCCGGTCACTTCGAAGAAATGTCCCTCGGTGTCGGAGCAGATCAACGTGTTGCCGTTCGGCAATCGTTGCGCGCTGCCGCCGATGTGGCTGAAAAAGCCGTGGCTGTTTTGCGAGCGATAGCTCCACACGATTTGCTTCGAGATTTGGCGCGGCGCGTTGTGTGTATCCTTGTCGTAAGTTTCGCGACGGTAGCCGGCGACGGGCGGATTCACGTATTTGCCGGTGTCGCGACCGTCGGCGTCGAGGCATGGATTGATTTCCAGAATCGAAGAACCCGGCGTGCGCTGGTAAAGATATTGGCCGTTGTTGAAGACGAGCAGATGTCCCGCGCCCGGCAAACCCGGCGGAATCCACGAGACATGATGTGAGCCGCCCATCTGCTTGTCGCCGGTGCTTGCGTTGTCCCAGTTCTCCAAAATCTTCGGCGGCTCGCCCTGACCGTAGCGCGCCGGATCGCCGAAGCGATACAAAAAATCTCCCGCCGCACTCGCGGCCTTGGCGATGCTGACCTTGGCGTCGCCAGCCACAAACGTGCCGTCGTGGTCAAGGACGTAGAGTTCGCCTTGCACGGAATTGATGACGAGATGTCCCGAAGTCGCGTTGTAATCGAGTGAATTGCAGTGCAGCCAGTCACGCCGCAGCGGCTTGCCGGGCATGTTGAGATTGATGCGACCCGGATAATCCGCGATGGTTTTTCCCGCGCCGACGTAGTTCGGTTTCGCCGCGTCCAAATCCTGCACGACGTGATCGAAGAAGCACCATTCCCAAATCACGTTGCCCTGCATGTCCACCTCGACGATGGCGTCCATCTGGCCTTCGTCGCGATTTGACAGTTTCTTTGGGTCAGCCCCGGCGGCGATGGCCTGCGCGGACGGGATGGTTTTGTTGGCGATGTAAAGCGTGGTCGGCGCGTTGAGCTTTTTGTTGAAGATGCGCACCCAATCGTGATGCGGCGCGTAGTCCGCGCGCTTCTCGGTGTATTCCCAGACCGTGCGGCCGTCCCAGTCCACTTCCTTGAAACCTTGAAAACCACTCGGATCATCCTTCGACGCGTCGAGGACATTCCCGTTTTCCAGCAAATGCGGATTCGTGCCGACGGGCCAGGTGTGAACCACGCGGCCTTGCAGGTCCAGGAGGTAAGTCCGGTTGCCGACGCCGAACAGCGTGTAGCCGGGCTGTGCTTGGTTTGTGTCGCAGAAAAGCAACTCCGTCGGGCCTTGCAAACGTTCGTAGGCGAATACCGAATTGGCGATGAGAATCAGCAGTAACAGTTTGTATTTCATAATTGGATTGTTGGTTGCTACGGCAATTTGATGCCCGGCACAGTTGCGCCGACGCGATAGAGACTGGGACGGGCGGTGATGTAGAGAGTTTTCCAGTCACCGTCGCCAAACGCGAGGTTGGTGGGTTGGTCGGCCAGGGTGTAAGTGTGAAGATGTTTGCCGGTGCGGTCGAAGATCATCACACCAGGTTTGCAGGCACAATAGACATTGCCTTCGAGGTCAACTTTCATTCCGTCGGCACCGGGCGCGTCGGCTGTGAAAATGCGCCCGTTGCTCAAACTGCCATCGGCGGCAACATCGAAAGCGCGGATTTGGCCGCGTTCGGTGTCGTTGATGTAGAGCACTTTCTCGTCGGGCGTGAAAGCGAGTCCGTTCGGCTTGACGAAATCACGCACAACCACGGTCAGCGTCTTGCCGTCAGGCGCAATGCGATAGACGCCTTGAAAATCTAGTTCTTGCTCGCCGCGCCGCACGCCGAACGGCGGATCGGTGAAGTAGATGGCACCGTCGCTTTTGACGACGACATCGTTCGGGCTGTTGAGGCGCTTGCCATCGTAGTGATCGGCGAGCGTAGTGATGGTGCCATCAGCTTCTGTGCGAGTAACGCTGCGCGAGCCGTGTTCACAAGCGATGAGCCGGCCTTGTTTGTCGAGCGTTAAACCGTTGGAGTTGTGGCTGGGTGTGCGGAAGGTTTCGAACTTGCCGTCTTTGAAGCGGATGATGCGGTTGGCTGGGATGTCGCTAAAGAGCAATTCGCTTTTCGCGGCAATCCAAACCGGGCCTTCGGTAAACTGGAAGTCGCCGGCTATTTTCTCCAGGGGAGAATTGAAATCGAGCGCGAACGCACCGCTGCCGGCCAGCATGGCGACGATGATGAAAATGCGTTTCACGGCTCGCTTATCATTGGTTGCGTGGTGGACGGTTGTCGCGGTTGCCATCATTGCCTCCACCTCTGTCACCGGGACCACGGTCGGGACGTTGGGCTTCAGTCATGTTCTCCAGGCCGGTCTTGCCTTTCATCGAGGCCGGCAATTCGATGACGCCTTTCGGTGTGAGATCCCGGCCCACGAGGCCGGGATAATCCGGCGCGTAACGGTGGACCTTGAAAACGGCGTTCCACAGATGGCCGCGCATGTCTTTGCCAGGATTTTCGCCCTGCGCCAGAATGCCGCCGCGCACCATCGGGTTGACGTATTGCCAGACCATCTCGCCGGTTGGGGTGATTTCGAAGAGGTTGCCCACGATGCCGCCGCAGATCAGCGTGTCGCCGTTGGGCAATCTTTGAGCGCCGGAAATTTCCGACGAGAAAAAGTCGGTGCGATTTTTCGCTTCGTAATGCCAGACCGGTTTGGCGGGACCATAGGCTTTGCCCGGTGCAAGGAGGAAGTGGCCGGCAGAATCCACCGGCAGCACGATTTCCTCAATGCTCGACCAACCGCGATCGTAGCCATTGTTGAAAATCGTCATGTGGCCGGCGCCGGGACTGCCGTCGGGAATCCATTCCGCGTCGTGTTGCTGCACAAGTTGCTTGTCGCTCATCGTGCCGCGACCGTAGGCGGCGGGATTGCCCCAGCGATAAATGAGGTCGCCGCCTTTGCCTTGCTTGCCGCCGGTGTGACCGGCTGCTTCTTTCATCGTGGTGCTGTGATCAATGATCCAAATTTCGTTGCAGCCACGGGCGCTGAGCACGATCTGGTCGAGCGCAGGATTGTAGTCGAGCGAGTTCATGTGATTCCAAAACGCGGGCGTGGCGCGGCCGTTGCAGGCGACATCCACCAGTTCGGGATGCGCAGCGGGTTCGCCGTAGCTGGGTTTGGATTGGTCGGAGTTTTGGATGAGATGATCCCAGACGTGCCACTCCCAAACAATCCTGCCGCCGTTCGGATAGACCGGCTCAATTTCGACGACAGCATCGGGCACGAGATATTCATCACGCATCTGACTTTCATTGAAACCAACAGCCATCGCCTGTTCGCGCGTTTTGCGTTCGACCATGAGTGCAAGCACGTGACCATTCGGCATCGGCTTTATGTCGTGGTGCAACTGGTATTCACGCGTGGCGTGGTTGAACCCCCAAATCAAATTGCCGTCCCAGTCGAATTCCTCAATGCGCCCGCCTTCGCCGCCGCCGGTGCCGCCCTGCACCCGGAGCATTCCAGCCCGCAACAAATGACCGTTGGGCAGCAGATAGGCGGTTTGTCCCGGCTCGTATTCGCTCTTCCATTGGTGAACATAACGGCCTTCGTTATCAAGCAGGTAGGTGACGGTGTTGTGCTTCGGCGCCATCAGCGTGTAACCGGGACAGGCGTTCGAGGTGTTGAGATACAGGCCGACAGTCTGACCGGGATTTGGCGAGGTCGGAATTTTGTTTTCCGGCATCTCGCGCCGCCCGCCACCGACTTCGCGGCCCGGACCTGATCCTCCCGGACGCGGCGGACGATTGTCCTGAGCGGAAGCCTGCAAAGTCAGACCACACGCCAGCAGGATGAACAAAGCGCTCGCGGTGGATCGGTGAAGTTTTTGACAGTTTGTTTTCATGGTCATTCTCCGTATTTCATTGATTCGATGGCGGTGGACGACGATCATTGTTCGGTTGGTTGGGATCGCTCGGCGGTCGTCGCTCTTGTCCGGGTTCCGGGTTGTCGCCGCCGTCTTGAACATTGCCGCTGCGCGTGTAGGTGACATCCAATTCCGCGCTCGCCAGAATTTTATCCTTCATCGCGGCGAGTAAAACATCACGACTGACCTCGGATGGAGAAACAGTGATCTGCGGCGGTGCCGAGAGCGCATAGACCATCAGGATGTAGGTCTTCGCGCCCGGTCCTTTCGAGTGAGGCGGCGCGTAACCACCGCGATTGTTGACGCTGTTGTTGCCGACCGTGCCGATGCTCTTCACGTTCTTCGGCAGGTTCGTCACATCGGTCGGGATGTTGTAGAGCACCCAATACCACTTCAACATGTCGGGCGCGTTGTGGTGCATGATGACCGCATAACTTTTGGTTTCGGGCGGCGCGCCGCTCCATTCGAGCGGCGGCGAAATGCTGTCGCCATCGCCGGTGTATTCCTTCGGCAAAACCCCGTCGTCCTTCACCGCCGAACTGCGCAGGACAAATGAACCGCTTGACTTGTGAATCGCCGTGCTCGATTCCGTGCGCTCGGCGCGCGGAGCATCGCTGCGTTCTGGGCGCTGTTGGTCGGGAGATGGCGACTGATTGGAATCGCGAGCTGGCCGGTTGCCGCGCGGACCGGGACGCCGGTTTTCGAGCGGTATCTGAATCGGTTTGATGAGCGGGCGCTGCTCGGCATCCACAGGACGGACGACGCGAAAACCGTAATGAAACCAAGGACCGTCGGGGTCGCTGCTCCCGGTGGCGGGATCGGGGCCGCGGAAATACGACGGGACATGATTGGAAATGCGGGCACGCATATAGTCGCCGTTATACCAACTGCTGCCGCGCATGGAGTGATAAGGCTTACCGTCGGGCAACAGGTTGCCCTGCAAGGGACCGACGGGGTTGTTGGTTGGGCTGAAGGAATAGTAATTGTGGGCATACCAGTCGTTGCACCATTGCCAGACATTGCCCGCCATATCGTAAAGGCCAAAACCGTTCACGCTGTCCGCCGTCTGATAGGTCTCTGCCGCGCCCGGCCAGTTGAAGTCAGCTTTGCGCTGCAACTTGCCGTTGAAAAAACCGGCCGGCGTCGTCCACGGCATCGGCCCGGAGCGGAATGGGTTGTCTGATTGCGGCACGTTGGCCTTCTTCGGATCAGAGTCATTTCCCCACGGATAATTGCAATACGGATTCAACTTGCCGCCGCGTGCCGCATATTCCCACTCCGCCTCGGTCGGCAACCGGAAACCGCTCTTGTTGAAATCGCACTCCCACGTCGTCGTGTTGTAACAAAGCGGAAAGTTCTTCTGTGCGCTCAACCAGTTGCAATAAACCGCCGCACCGTGCCAACGAACGCAGATCATCGGGTGATCGTCCTTTTGGTCGAGCACGGTAAATATTTTCCCATCCCAACCAATCCGGGAATATTGCGAGAACGCGCGCGTGTCGCATAGCAGATCCTGCCCACCGACGAGATAAACGCCACCATTACGAACCTCGATGGATTTCTGCGCGAGCGCGGAGTTCAGAAACTCGCAATACTCGCGCGTCGTCACGTCGTAGATGCCGATGTAATACGCATCCAACGACACCGGATGGATCGGCACTTCATGGCTCTCGTGTTTCTCGTCGAGGTATCCGTAGTGGTCACCCATCTCGAATTTGCCCGCCGGAATCAGCGCCATGTTTGCCGCCGGACCAGCTATTAAATGATAATTGGTCGCAGAACATAAAATGACTCCCAGCGCCGCGACCAAATGAATGTTCATTTTCATATTTCTAGCAGACACGACCAAGATTAAGCACCTTCGCAAGTTTTCGTTAAAAAGTTTTAATGTGTCCATGCCATGCGTTAGTGGGTGCAAGTATTTTACGCAATAGCATCGATCTCGAATTCCCCATAACTTGGGTTGCCCTTTATCTCGTTGCTTCAATCCGGTAAAAGAGATTTGAGGTCCCCACCGGCAGCACCAGATAATTTGTGATACTTGTCGGCGGCGTGTTCGTGAAGACCACATTCCATTGCGAGGCCGT
Organism: uncultured Verrucomicrobia subdivision 3 bacterium; assembly: GCA_903917705.1. Taxonomy (GTDB): domain Bacteria; phylum Verrucomicrobiota; class Verrucomicrobiia; order Limisphaerales; family UBA11358; genus UBA11358. The sequence continues at coordinate 11,448 of CAIXBQ010000006.1, forward strand.
GAGCGTCGGCGACGACAACAGGTATTGCGTCGCATTCACGCCGCCAATCCAAGTGAATTGAAGGTTGGTGTTGCTAAAATTCAAGCCGGTGAAAGCAAGGCGTGACGCGGCGTTCGTCGGGTTGAGGTCGGCGGTGTAGTTTTGTAGCGTGGTGTTACCGTTCGAGTTGACGAGGCTCGCGACGGAGGCGAGCGTGGGGTCAAAGCCATATTTGATCGCCCAGCCATCGGGAATACCGGTGTTGGCTGAAGACCAAACGTTCGGATCAAGGCCGTATTGATATTCCTGAATGTCTGTCAGGCCGTTACCAGAATGGCTGCTCGTCGCATTTACGGCGGACAAAGTGCCAAAATGCGCTCGCACCCAAACATCCGGCAGACCGAGGCCGACGGTGTCGGTCGCCGCGCCGGTGTAGGTTTCGATTGTGCCGCGTGGCGTCAAATCCTTGCCGGCGAAGCCGGGATAATTCGTCACGTAACGATGGACTTTGAAAACTTCATTGAGCGTCTGTAGTGGAAAATTCGTATTGCTATTCGGATCGAACGGAATGGTGCTGCCCTGGGCCAGCGGAGTGGTGGTCACAGGACTGATGTATTTCCAAATGGTTTGCGAATTACTGGTGACTTCAAACAGCGTCCCGCGAATGCCGAAAGTGATGAGCGTGTCGCCGTTCGGTTCGCGTTCCACGCCGCCGATGTCCGCACCATAAAAATTCGTTGCCGGATTGTTGGTGTATTGCCAGAAATAACTCGTCGGCCCGAAATAGGTGTTGCCGACACGCGAATAAAAACCATTCGCGTCCACCGGCGGCGCAATTTCATCAATCGAAGTGTAAGCCGGATTGGCGCGGTTGATTCCGTTGTCGTGAATGAGAATATGACCCGCACCGGGACAGTTGGTCGGAATCCAAATGGCGCAGTGTTGTTGCCAGAGCATTTCCTTGTGCGTCGCGTCGCTGAGATTGTTGACGGCCGGATTGCCCCAGCGATAAAGCAAGTCACCACCTTTGCCGTAGCGACCACCGGTATGGCCGGCAGCTTGCGCGGTCGTCGTGCTGTGGTCAATTACCCAAATCTCGCATTGATTGCGCGAGCTGATGAGGATTTGGTCAAGCTGCGGATTGTAATCAATGCCGTTGAAATGATTCCAGAACTGTTGGAGCGGGCCGCTATTGGCGTTGATGAGCTCGACGTGATTGCTGACCACGCCGTAGTTGGCTTTGGTCACGTCATATTGTTGAACGAGGTGATCCCAGACATGCCACTGCCAGACAATCGTGCCGTTGGTCGTGCCGTCCTTCGCGGCGGGCTGCACTTCAATAATGGCGTCGGGCAGCAAGTAACCGCCGTTGGTGGTAACGCTAATTTGCGTTTGTGAATTCGTCTGAAAACCGGCGGCAAGAACTTCGGCCAAAGTCTTTTGCTCACACATGATCATGAGCAAATTGCCGTTGGGCAAAAGCGCGATGTCGTGATGGCTCAGGTTCGTGATCGTGTTCTGCTCATAGCACCAGACCAGATTGTTCTGCCAGTCCCGTTCCTCGACCCGGCCACCTTCACCGCCGCCGGTGTTAAGTAGGGCGGCAAAACCCAATGAGCAGGTTCGCAACAAGTGCCCGTTCGGCATCAAGTATTCCGACCGGCCCGGATTGTAGGTGCTCGTCCACTGGTGAACATACTGACCGGCGTTGTTGATGAGGTAGGTGGTGTTAGCCTGCATCGGAGAGAACAGCGTGTAACCAGATTGCACGCCTGAAAGGTTGGTGAAAAGCCCCACCGTCTGCGAAAGCTTTTCCTGCCGCATCACGCGAAAGCCCGTTTGACTCCATTGCCCGTAAGGATCGCCGGGCGGGCCGCCGCCGAGAAACCAGGCTGGGTCGCGATTGGAAACCCGCGCGTGGCCGTAGTCGAAATCGTTCGTGGCATTGCCATTCCACCAAGTGCCGCCACGCAGACAGCGGTAAGGTGCACCATTGGTGATACTGGGAAAATAATCATTGGCGGTCAGATTTGTGAACGCCGGCCCGGGCGGATTGGTGACAATATTGTTGTTTGTGCAATAGGCATAATACGCGGTTTGATACCAATCGTTGCACCATTCCCACACGTTGCCGCCCATGTCGTAAAGGCCGTAGGGATTCGAGCCGTCGCTCGTCTGATACGTCGTCTGGCTGCCGGGCCAGTTGTAGTTCGTGGCATAACGCAGCGCGCCGTTGTAAAACCCGACCGGTGTTGTGCAGGGATAATCATTCGTGGTCTCGAACGGGTCGCCGGAATTTTCCCAGTTCGCGAATGAACCATCGGCATTGTCGTTCGTGCCCCACGGAAACATGCAATATGGATTCGTCAGCCCGCCGTGCGCGGCGTATTCCCACTCCGCTTCGGTCGGCAATCGCCAGCCACTCTTGGTGAAATCGACGTCACCGTTGGTGAGATTGTAGCAGGTGTCAAAACCGTTCGTTTGGCTCAGCCAATTGCAATAGGCAATCGCTCCAAACCAAGTTACGCTCGTGGCCGGATGCAAATCGCGGCTCCCGAGCACGACAAACGTGCCGTTCTGATATTGAATGCGGCTCGAATAGGAAATGTCGTGCGTGTAAAAGTAATCGTTCGTGCCGCCGACGGCATAAACGATGTTCGTGCGCACCTCAATCAGTCCCTGCGCCAGTGCAGCGTTCAGAAAATTGCAATACTCGCGGCAGGTGACGAACGTCGTGTCCATGTAAAGCGGCGAGACATAGACGTTATGGACGGGGACTTCGTCGGTGTAATGCTTGATATCAATGTAGCCGAACTGGTCACCCATAAGAAAATTTCCGCCGGGAATCCGCACGTATTGCGCCGTGAATAGAATGACGGCATTGGATGTGCCGATGGTGGTAGTGAGGGCGATTTGGTCGAGAAAAATCCGATTGCCGGCGGCACTTTCGTTGAACTGAAATCGCAAAGTCAGGTTGCTGACCAGCTCGCTCGACTGCAAAGTGTAAGTATAGTGTGTCCAGGAAAAACCGTTCGTGGTTTGTCCCGACAGGCGCGTGGTGAAAACGCCCGTGCCCGGATTAATCTGCATCGTCCAGCCGGCGTAGCTGTTCGCCGTGAGTGGCGCCGGAATCTGCAAATAAAAGTCCACCGTGCCGCTGTTGCCTTGGACATTGATACCCTGTGCCGTGGTAATCATGCTGTCGGCGAGGTTGGTGGTGCCGCTCTTGAACGACAAGCCGCATGGGTTGCCGGCGTAATTGGCGTTCGCATTTTGCTCGAAGGAACCGCCAACAACCGTCCAGGCATAATTGCAACCGGTGCCGGTCGTCCACGGCTTAACCGCGTTGGTGGCCATCGTTTCGAGGAACACCACTGTGTTCGTGGTTGTCGCTCCGAGGCGACCCACAGCCGTTGCGCTTAAAATCAATAAAGCCCAACTCAAAACTAGATTGCGATTTTTCATAAGCTGAAATTTTCTTGTTCCTGGTTGTTTAGCATCATTTGATTGGTTCCTTAAAGTTGAACATTACCAAAGCAAACGGTAAAACCGCTTTGGCTTAGTTGTGGTTGGGCTGGTGTCAATCCAGATATTCGTCTGGCCGGCAACAAAACTGTTTGTCCATGTGATAAGATCGTCCGACCATTGCACGGTATAAACACAACCCGGCTGAGCGGTCCACTGAAGAACCGGATTGCTGCCGGAAATTGTGCCAGTCACAATTGGGCTGCCATTGATGTTCGGTGTCACAGAATAATAGTAAAGGGACGTCGGAGCGTCTGCGGGGCTGGAAGTGGAAAGTCCCACGGCGTCAGTTGCGGTAAGGTAGTAACTCACGGTGGTTCCGGCAGAAAACGCGGGAATCAGTCCGCCATAAGTTCCGTCGCCAGACGCGCCGTCGTCATGCAAGCCATCGTCATACATTAACACATTGGTCCAACTCCCGGTGGCGCTTACTGTCGTTAAAGTGATTTGATCCAGAAAAATCCGATTGGCCGTGGAACCTTCGCTGAATTGAAACCGCAGGAACAGGTTGCTGACCAAGTCGCCCGGTTGCAGGCTGTAGCTGTAAAACTGCCAGCTCTGACTCGTCGAGGTCTGCCCAGACAGCCTGGTGGTGAATCCTGTGCCGGGATTAAGCTGCATGGCCCAACCAGCGTTGCTGCTGGAAATGCTGGTCTGGATATAAAAACCCAAAGCGCCACTGCTGCCGTGCGCATCAATTCCTTTGGTGGTCGTGATCATGCTGTCGGAAAGATTGGTTGTGCCATTTTTGAAGGAAAACCCATTGGTGTTGCCACTGCCGTAATTGGCATTGGCCGCCTGCTCGAACGGATTGCCGCTACTCGGAGTGACGACCCAGGCGTTAATGCAACCGCCACCCGTCCACGGTTTGGCGGCGTTCGTCGCCATCGTTTCAACGAAAGGTGTGTTGGTCTGGCTTTGAGTAAGACCCGTGGTGTAGTTAAGCATGGCCGAAGCCACGCTGGCTGAGGCTTGGACGCCCGCCGTGACCCAAACCGTATGGCCAGCCAGCCCCAGCGAATTCGCTACGCCTGAGATAACCGGCCCACCCTGCACGGTGTAGGACAACAGGCTCGCTGGCGCTCCAACTGGATTCGTCGCCGCATTGTCGAAAGCATCCAGCGCGGATAGATAAAATTGAACCAGTGTGCCCGCCGTCATCGCCGGTATCTGCGCACCGTAGCAGCCGTCGCCGGAGAGCCCATCCTGATGAAGCCCGTCGTCCGACATGCTGACGGTGTTGGTGGTGCTTCCGACGATGTAAGTCAGATTCACCGCTGCCACCGAACCAACATTCGTCACCAAGGCCGTGATCCAGACTGAATTGGTTGCCGTTGGCGATGAGGGATTGATGATTATGCCGCTGATGGTCGGCGACGAAATATAGGTTGGTTGCGACCCGGTAAGGGTGCTCTGCGGAGTGAGCGCGTGTCCCGCCAGCGCTGGATAGTTCGTAGCGAAACGATAGGCTCGGAAAACAGAGTTATAC
>CAIXBQ010000007.1 GCA_903917705.1 uncultured Verrucomicrobia subdivision 3 bacterium
AATTCCTCCGGACTGGACCGCTTGAGCAAGTAACCGGACGCCCCCGCCTGCAGCGCTTGGAAGATCAAATCGTAATCCTTGTAGATGGTCACAATCACGATTCGCAGTTCCGGCAGCAGCCGCTTCAGCTTGGCGGTGCAGGTGATTCCCGATTCATCGGGCAGATTGATGTCCATCAGCACCACGTCCGGCCGGCAGCGGGGGATTTCCTGCAGTGCTTCCCTCGCCGTCGCGCAAGCGCACAGGCAACGCATCCCGGGCGCCGCGTCAAACCACTCGCGGAACGTTTCGCGGATGCTCGCGTTGTCCTCGACCAGGGCAATCTTAATCATGGAAATCTGATTCGGCCGGCAGCGTTACCACGAGCTTGATGGTGGTGCCGGCACCGGGTTGTGAAATGATCTCGCAAACTCCACCCACTTTGGCGAGCCGTTCCCGGAGGTTGGTCAAACCGTTTCCCGGAGCGGCGGTGGCGGGATCGAACCCGCATCCGTCGTCCCAGACGGTGAGTTGCAGTTGGCCCAAGGCAAAGTGCAAGCCAAACCCGATCTGCCGGGGCCGGGCATGGCGGACCGCATTGTTCAGCGCCTCCCGAACCGCCATATAAAGATGGTGCCGCATCTCCGTCGGAACTGATGTCATCGGTAATACCACGGGCACTTCGACGCGACAGTGGATTTCCGAGTCCGCCAGATAATGTTCTATCTGTCCGGCAAAGTATTTGGCCAGCGCCGCCAGGTTATCCTTGCGCGGATCCACCGCCCAGACGATTTCGTCCAGCGCATTCACCAGCTTAAGCGCGCGGTCGCCCACCCGCCGCAATCGCTCGCGAAGTTTGTCAGCCGTCAGGTCCGCTCCGGGAAAAGCGGCGGCCAGCATGCTGACCTCCGTCAGGCCGGAACCTAATTCATCATGCAGGTCGCGGGCGATCCGGATGCGTTCCGCCTCGGCGTCCCGCTGCTGTTTGAGCCGGGCCAGCCGCCGGTGTTGGCGCGTCCGCAGCCCGAGCGCCACCGCCGTGGCGGTGACCGCCGCCACCGCCAGCAGGCCCACGAAAGGGAACCACGGTGTCTGCCACCAATACGGCCGCACGGTAAATCGCACCGCCGCGCCGGCTTCATTCCACACGCCGTCATTGTTGCACGCCCGCACCTGAAACTGATAATCACCCGGCGGAATGGAGCTGTAGTTTGCCGCCCTCAGTGTGCCGCCATCCACCCAGTCCTTTTCCAGCCCCGTGAGGCGCCATTGGAACCGCACCTTGTCCGGCGCATTGAAACTCAACGCGGTGAATCTGAATTCAAACTGATGCTGCCCCGGCGGCACCGTGAAACCGGACGGCAACCTGGTGGGAACTAACCGCCGCCTATCCAGTAAAATCTCCTCGAGCACCACCGGCGGCAACAACTGATTGCGGGACAAATCACCCGGGTCCACCCAGACCGCGCCTTTGATCGTGGAAAACCACAGCCGCCCATCATGGCTCTTCCAGCAGGCCGGCTGGCTGCCCTCCGAACATTCCAGTGCCGGCAGACCGTCCGACTTGCCATAAGTAACGACCGGCAGGGAAACGTTTTCGCCCCGCGCGATGGCATTCAGTGCGCCCCGGCTCACCCGCGCGATGCCGCGGCGCGTGCCGAGCCAGAGCTGCCCGCGCTCATCCTCCAGAATCTGGCTGACATGATCGCTGGGCAAACCTTCATGGGTCTTGTAACGCGTGAACTTGCCTTCCTCAAATCGCAGGAGCCCGCCGCCGAGCGACCCAATCCAGATCACGCCTTCCGCGTCCGCGTGCAGCGCCCAGAATCGCTCGCCGCCGCCCAGCGCCCCGCGATTCTGGAATTGGAATGGATCGGCCGTGGCCGCCGCTTTGACGATCGCCTCGCTGACCGGCGAATCCTTCGGGCGAAAGGACTCGAAACGGCCAGCTTTGAACCGCCGCAATTCGCCAAGTCCGGTTGCCACCCACAGATTTCCCGCGTTATCCTCGGTGATGGCCAGCACAAACGCCGCCGTAAATCCCTCCGCCGCCGTAAAGCGTTGTAACTTTCCCTGGTCCCAGCGAAACAACCCAAACTCGTTGCCGATCCACAATGCGCCCCGACGGTCGGTGTAAAGCGCGCGGGCCACCCGGCCGATGTCCTCCGAGGGAAATGGCCGTTTGAACTCGTCGCTCGCAAACGCCAGCACGCCGTTTCCAACACTGCCCACCCACAATCGCCCGTCGCCGTCCGGAACCACATTGATTTCCAGCCCCACGTTGGGTTGCGCCGGGGGCGTGAACGGGGCAAACTCGCCGCCGCGCCAGCGGAGCAAAGCTTCCCCCCCCGTGCCAAACCACATCGTCCCGTCCCGGTCCTCGCAGATCGAATGCGCAATCTTAGAGTTCAAGCCTTCCGTCGGCCAGACCGTATGAAATTTGCGCGGCTGCACGCAGGCCAGCCCGCCACCGGCCAATCC
>CAIXBQ010000008.1 GCA_903917705.1 uncultured Verrucomicrobia subdivision 3 bacterium
CCGACTCGTCCGTGATTACGAAACCACCGAGTCCAGCGCCGAAGCTTGGATCTACATCGCGATGATCCGAATTCAACTCCGCCGTCTGGCTTGATTCCTCAGCTTTCATGCATTTTCAGACGCGCTCTAAGGGGATACCCGAGTCGGCGGCCAATGGCGATGTAGAGAACAGGCATGGAACTACAAGTTCCCATTCGATGCCCCAAAATTAGCCCATTCAGGAAAATATCCTGCGAGTTGGCAAAAAAACGATCATCAGGATCAATTTGACCAGGCAGAGTGATTCGTTCAGGGTTGTAACGGATGCCAAAATCTTCATACAAAACAACGGCCATCATTAGCATTCGAAAATATCCCTCCGAATTGTCGAAATCAGCGGGATGATCGGTATATTTATGAATATTCCGATCGGTTTCAGATTTCACTCGATCAGCCCACATATCAAGATTGTTTAAACATGCGTCGATGTGAGCATCATGGGACCCCGGCAACCCATCAGCGCAAAGCAAATTCATCCGCGCAATTTCACACGAGTCAACCTGAAAATATTTTAAATCCAAAAGATCCACAAAAGATAAAGGTTGGTTTACAACGGCAAACAGCTGCCCGTTTAATACTTTTGTGGAATTGTATTGTTGCCATATAATTAAGCAGAAAATGATTCCTACAATAGTTACGCAAGATTTAGTCCACATAAGCCAGAATATTCGCCATCGTTAAAAACGGTTAGTTTTTCATTCCAGAAATTGCTGCTTGGACTTTCTGTCTGCAAGCTCGCAAGCCTGCCGTAAATCCGGGGCTTCGCGGGCCTGGCCGTGACAATCGACTCGATGTAGATCGGCTAAAACCCCCCGACGCGAGTTTTGAGAGGGAGGTCAGAGCGTGCGCGGTGGACAAGCGTTCCCCGGCCACTGACAATGGGTCAGCAGCTAAAATGGAAAAGCCACTCTGACAGCCTTGAACCACGGCCCAAGATTACGCTTTTTCCGGGGGAAGGGGAAGCAGATTTTGCCGCTCTGACAGCTGGGCGGCGGGGTGGCAACGGGCGTGAACCTCTTGCAGCTGTTTGATGCTGACTTCGATGTAAATGGCGGTGGTGTCGAGCTTCTCGTGCCCGACTGTTAAGTGCCGCAGTGCCGTCGTAAGAAGTGCCATGTTTGTGCCGAATTGGGATCGTAAATCCGGGTGAGATTACGATGGCAATGTGGGTGAAGGTCCGTCAGCGCCGTTCTTCATTTTTTCTAAATCCTTTTGAACAGAGTCCCGCCGTCTTGAAGTGCCGCGGGGAAAAAGCTCGACGCCGGGCGTGGTTTTCAGGCAACCAGTCTGGATGTTCCACCGGCCTTTTCATTTTGTGCGTAACAACGATGAGTTGAAAGCGCGCCTTTTTCGCTTAAACAGCAGCGCTGCCCCCGCTGCGGGAAAATTGAAACCCTGAACCGGCACAGCGTTCTGCACGGCAACGATCTTGTTCAAGTCAGCGGCCAGCGCGTCCGTGGCCGCCGGGTATTTTGTTCAACCGCGGGCAACGTGGCGGCTGCGGCAAAACATTTTCCTTTGTGCTGGCCGACGTTTTGCTGCGTCACACGCTGACGGCCTCACTGGTGTGGCGGTGGCTGGTGGAAGTGATGGCGGGGCTTTCCCTCAAAGCCGCCGCTGAAAAACTGCGGCTGCCCTTCGCGTTGGAAACGGTCTATCGGTTGCGGCGCGGACTGCGGCAGTGCCTGGCTTCGATGCGGACGCGGCTCTGCCTGGAACAATCGCCGCCGGTCATAATCCGACCGGCGGCGTCATAACGCTACGACGCCAGTTCGGCCAAATGCCGCTGCACCGGCAAAATCCCGGGCTTACGATGCCAGTGCGGTCGAACGGTCAAAAAACTTACGACGCCAGTTCGGCAGTTTTTACGATGGCAAAAAAGTTCGTAACATCCACCCAGATCAAAACCCGCTGTTCTTTTTCTTGATAATCCATGCGTGTCACCCGCCAGGCTTCACCCAGCGACAATATCTGTTGAAACATCTTTTCCGGTATCATACACCCCACCAGAAAACCCAATTCCAGCCCTGTTACCAACTAATATCGACGAGGAAGCAGATTTTATTGTGGTTATTCATAGTCTAAACTATTTTAGAGAAATAAAGATAGAGTTAAGTTATTCATGTCTATCAATAGCCGCCCATAGTCTCGCCATTTAAAACTCGTTTTACTGTTTCAATGTAATCCTGTTGTTGGAGCCAACCATTTCCCAAACAGACTATACATGCAGTATTTCCTACAGTGCCAAAGCAATTAACACACTCCACATCGACGTTTTTTATTACCCATCTTTCACCAGCATTTATGAGGTGATAGCATAATCTTGGGAACGGTGAAATATCACGTGTGATTATTCGAGTTTCAGCGCCAGATTTGGAAACGTTCTCAATGATCTCACTGTCACTTCGCTCCACCGCACAATGACGGCTATCCCAACGGCATTTATCACAGAAGTACTTACTTCGAAATATCGAACGGCGATATATTTCGTTTTTTATTTCTGTAGATCGCGCATTAAAATACTCGCGCATAAATTCTTCAACGGATTGCATTTAGTTTCTTTTACGAGTGGTTGTTTCTTAATGATGTCACGGAATCGGAAGCAGATTTCTGGGCAGAAATAAGCGAGATCCCTCACTGCAAATCCAATACATTACGGTCCCCCCAACTAATACCCATCCGCATTTTTGAATCTGCGGTGGTGGAGGACCAAGAGGTGGAAAACGATAAGGAGCCGGACATGCCTCTGGTGCAGGAGGCGAAGGAGGGGGTAAACAGGCTTCATTTGCAATCGCCTGAGCAATCAAATAATTAAACCAATTTATCTCATCTGCAGGATCGTCAATATATTTCTGCAGCGCCAATTCAGCTCTTCTTTTGGCTTCCTCAGAATTAAGGAGGCTTACATAACCTAGAGCGTCGTTTTTAATCGTCGGTCCGTTTTGGACAAACTCGAAAAGATTAATTCCACCCGCTTCTGCTATAGGATCACGATTCAGCCAACGCTGAGCGCAAGGATCGTAAAATGCGCTTGCATTCTGTACGAGCAACAACCCGACCAGAATTAATATCAATAATATGTGTCGCATTGTCTTCACTTTTGCTGTATCAATAGCCATTCGTGTCACATTTAACCAACTAGTTATCGCCAAGTGCGGTACCATATAATCGAACCGACCCAAGGTTTGCCCGCGATACATTAGCGCTGAGTTTATTTAGAATCATTTAGTTCGTTTAAAAAAAGCTTTCTGGATAATCATGCTGAAAAATGAATTTCCATTATTTTAGGTTAATGGCAGCTTGCTTTCTGCAGTCGGCAATGATTTTGTGTCAACACATGTTATCTTCGCATTATCTGAATCCCTCAAACTCCAGATCAAAGCGACGATAAAAACCCATCCAACCACTTGACCAATGATTTCTATCAGCGGGGGCGTCTTCCAAAATACCCAGCTCATTATCCAGGCTATCACGCCAAGAGATAACAGTCCACGTAAAAAGGCCACACCAAAGGTGCCGAAGAGGATGAATAATATCATGCCGAATAAAACGCCTACCGCCAGAGAGGGGCGCACGACTTCAGGCGAACACAGATTCTTCAACTGTCCTGTCGCAGCGAAATAAGCAATACCTACCGCGGCAACGCAAAACAGGCCAATCACCGGCAATTGTTTTGCCCTGTTCTTGATCTCAATTCTTGAGCATTTCAGCCAATGGCAAAAGCCATTGAGGCAATCAGTTATAGCGTTCATATAATCATTTACCACAACCGGTAATCCAAGAGAATGCGTCGCCGACGCCGGGTAAGATAGGCAGGCTGAAGCATGAATTGCACGTTTGCTTAAGCATCCAATTGTCATTGTAGAAGTCGCAGACGCATGAATTGAAGTCTAAATATCCCATGCCACTCCATCCACCACCTGCTGCACCGCCGCAAATAGACTCAATTCCGAGCAACCCACCCGCACAGGAACTACAGGTTACTGCGTTGACAGGTGCAATAGCGCACTTCCAGAGTCGTTTCGGCCAACCTGGTTTCAGTGTTGGCGGAATAATTGGAGGAGGCAGTTTCACCGGACCGGGTGGAGGGAGCTTATATTTTCCACGTCCGTCCGTATCTACGTAAACCAAAGTTGCATTCAAGACGAATGTATAAAAGTTTGGTCCTTCGAGAATCTCGGCTCTTTTCTGAAGATAGCGATAGCGCGTTCTAAGCGCTGTTTCAAATCCGTTTTCCCCAAATGAGTCCCGATTTAGCCACCGCTGTATGGCTGGATCGTAGAATGCGCTGGCGGTGTGGGAACCTCCAAAATACGCCAGCATTGCCAGCCATATTAAAACGATACTTTTTCTTGGTTTCATATGCATTTGTTGAGATTTTCTTTGGCCACCACTCTTAAATTCAGCGCTTTGCCAAAACCACTATAGCAACTTAAACCGCACCCCCGATACTGCATTGCTATTGACTCCCCCCATTTGCGTCGGCCCAAGTTACTTGTCATGTTGCGTGATGATCTATTTCATGTTCATGATCTTTTACCAACCTCAATAATATATCAGATGCAGTATCCCCATGCCATCGCAAAAGCGTAAAACCCAATAACCAGGAGCTTGCAAAAAGAATAAACCAGAAAAATGTAGACAACCATGCCAAACCCAAAAAAACACCATCTATTTCCTTTGTAAAATTAAGAATCTTTACGAGTGTTACTGAAGTTGCCATTACACTGATTAAACTCAGAATAAGACTAATCCAACGTATCCACCGCCAAGAAGTCTGGTCTTTTTCCATTTTCTTGATGAACCTTTTTTCACGCTCGGTCAATTTCATATTTTTTATGTTTATTTCACGCTAATGTGTTTTTTTGCTTCATCTATATCGTTCCACTTTACACCACAATCCGTGCAGCATTGTTTCCAATTTGCCAGAGCGGTTTTCCTTATATTGTCTATCTCATGGGCTGTAATGCTAGCGTCAACCACATCTAGTCCCATCGCCACTAAAACAGCTATCGACGACTTTGAGAGCAGCGCTGCCACGTTGCCTATGCCCAATCCAATGTGAATGTAACAATACTTAGATAACAGATTTGATATTTCTTTCGTTGCCTCCTTGGACTTTTCTTTGTCACAATCGTCCAAGCAATCATCAATATCAAGTCCGAACGAATCATACATATTTATTGGGTTATTGAGCACAAATTCATGAATATTAATGTCAGTATTGTTTTTCACTTTCTTCCCGCGCAACCGTTCAAATCCCGATTCTGCAACCGGATCTCTATTTATCCATCGCTGAAGACTCGAATCATAGTGACGATAGAGATAATAATATAACCCAGAATTCTGGTTCCATTCTTTGCTTGAGAATCGGTAGCTATTTGCATCCACCAGCAACCCACTCTGCGCCAGGATGTTCCCGAAAGGGTCGTAAAGATACTTGGCCACCACAGTCTGACTCGCATCGATCAGCATGGTGACATTTCCGTTGCCATCAGCATGATAGTAGCTGGACACAACATAAAACGGGGTTGGCGGAAGCGAATCCTGACTACGGGCGAGCAATCCGCCTATTCCGCCCGCACCCTGCAAGGACCCGCTCAAATCGTTTCCGCGGGTATATTCCACCAGCGGTTGGTTGGTTGTGTTCCGTTCCTGCACCACCAGGTTACCGTCGTAGATAAAGCGGATTTCGTTCGTTTGGCACCATGCACTGCCGTTCCAGCCAAAGTCTTTCTCAATCCGCCGGCGCATCTTGCCATCATAAACATAGTCATTCCGCCACACATTGGTCTTCCATACGCTGATTAACTGATTCTCGTCATCATAGGCAAAACACCTTGTTCCGTCCGTCAACAGGTTGCCATTGAGATCGTAGGCGTATTTAGTTCGATGTTTTTTCCATCGGTTACGACATGAACGAGGCAAACGGTTATCGCCTTGATGACCTTGGTGGGCTGCAGTCTTCTGTTTGCTCACGTTCCTCATGGTAATTTGAGTTTTTAAGGCAAATCAGTTTTGCTTCTGTCTCTAAAAGCCCTCCCCGAGGGGAGCCTTTGGAGACATCTAACCTGTTTTACGCCTGTGCGTAGTTTGATGCAAGAAAAATTTTATTCCAAAACTCCGGCGCTACCCGCACCACCGGAAAAGCGGCGGAGGTCCGGTCTTTGCGCGCGGCCACCTTTTTAATCACGGCTCGCGGGGACGCTCGCCGCACCAACTCGCAGTTCAGCAACGCTTTGCTTTGGGCTGGACACCCACTTCCGATGATCGCAGCCAACCCATTCCGGGAATTTCCCCTTTGACGGATTGGACTTTACAGCGGGCGGCAAAAGCTGAAAATTTGACCCATGAAGAAACTGGTTTATATCCTTGTCGTCGGGTGTGTCCTGGCCGGTTTGTTGAGCCCGTCCGCCACACATGCCGCCGTAACGGCCCAAGCCCAGTCCAAAACCACCCCACCGCCCGGCGTGCAGATTGCGCAAACGCTCTCGATGATCACCGGCGTGGCGATCTCGCCGCTGCTGGGCGTCAGCGCCGTGGGCTGCTACCAATATTGCAAGGCGGAAACCCCGGAACAAAAAGCGAAGCTGCCCTGGTTTGCCAACCCGCTCTTCTGGGTGCCGGCGTTTCTGATGCTGGCCGCCTGCTTCCTCAAGGACACCGCCGGCGTGGCGCTGCCCACGGTCGCCAAAAAACCGATGGACGCCATTGAAACCATCGAACACAAAATCTCCGGCCTGGTCGCCACGGGCGCGTTCGTGCCGATCATGGTCAACATCATCCACGAGGCCAACTCGACCGGCGGGCAGCCCACCGTGGCCCTGAGTTCGCTCGGCCTGGCGGCGATGGATTTTCACTGGCTCTATGACCTGCTGGTGACGCCGGTGGCGATGGCGGCATTTTTCATCGTGTTCCTCGCGTCCAACGCCATCAACATCCTGATCCTCCTGAGCCCGTTCACCACCGTGGATGCCGCGCTGAAGACGTTCCGCACCGCCATCCTGGCCAGCGTGGCCGGCAGCGCGCTCATGAACCCGTGGATCGGGGCAGCCTGGGCGCTCATCGTCCTGCTCATCTCCTATCTCATCGCCGGCTGGTCGTTCCGGCTCTCGCATTTCGGGATCGTGTTCATCTGGGAATTTTTCACCGGCGGCAAACACCGTTTCAAACCGGATCCGAAGGAAAACCGGATGTTCCTGGGCCGCAAAACCAACAAGGTGCCCACGCGCACCTTCGGCCGGCTCGCGCGGAATGAAAAAGACGAGCTGGTTTTCAACTACCGCCCCTGGCTCGTCCTGCCGCGCCGCACGCTCGTCCTGCCCCCCGGAACCTACGAGGCCGGCCGCGGCCTGTTCTATTCCGAAATTGTGCGGATCGAGGGCGATTCCGCGAAAACCGTTTTTCTGCTGCCGCCGCAATATCGCGGCCATGAGGCGGAGATCGCGAAGATCTATAATTTCGCCGGCGTGCGCGACGTCGGCATTCTAGCCGCGTGGGCATGGTTCAAGGGCCTGTTCGGCAGCAGCAAACCAGCGACGGCCTGACCGCACATCGCTTTTCTCAATCCGGACGGCATTTTTTTCGATTCACACCGGAGCACCGGCCGGGTGCAAGCTGGGATCGTGAAATACGGAACGGCATACCATGGCGGCGCGGGCGGACCGCGCGGCCATGAGGAATCATGAAAGGATCCGGTTATGGAAATGCTTATCGTTCTCATCATCGGCACGCCCGTTGCAGCCGGCATCTGGCTCATCGCGCGCGCGGTCAGCGCCAAAAACAGCATCGAGGAACTCACCCGGCGAGTCGATGAACTGCAAGTCCAGCTGGTGAGACTGGCCAATCCGCCGCCTCCCGCCGCCAAGAGCGTGGAGGAAAGGATTGCCGCCTTCATGCCGGCCCCCCTGCCGCCGCGCAAGGATGACGCTGAAAAAACCTTCCCGCCGCCGCCGGTCATTCCACCCGCAACCGAGGCAGCCGCCCCGCCGCCGCTGATTCCGGAAATGCCCGTGACGGCGGAACCGCAGGAAATCGCACCGGGGGTTTATGGCGAGCCCACCCCGCCTCCCGCCACCCCGCCACCGCTGGTGCCGCCGGCGATACCGGCCAGGGCGAAGGCATTCGAAGCTCCGGGCGCCACGCCGGAGGCGGCTTCCGGCCCGATGCCGCCACCGTTCACGGCAAAAGCCCGATCCACCCCGCCGCCCGAACCGCCGCCCGCCGAAGAAAAGGCGTCCTTCGAAATGCGCCTGGGCACCTACTGGCTGGTGCGCGCCGGCATCGTGATGCTGTTGACCGGCCTGGTTTTTTTCGCCAATTACGCCTACCACCATGTCGTCCCCAAACTCGGACCGGCCGGGAAGATTTCGCTGCTTTATCTCGCCAGCGGATTACTGCTGGGCGCGGGCGCGTGGTGGCAGCGCCGCAACAACAAGGAGTCGCTGAAAAACTACGCGCAGGTGCTGTTTGCCGGGGGACTGGCGGCGGTCTATTTCACCACTTACGCGGCGCATCACATCCCGCCGCTGCGGGTCATCGCCAGCGCGGTGCTGGATGGCACCCTGCTGCTGGCGTGGGCGGGCGTGATCGCGTGGATCGCGGACCGGCGCAAATCCGAAGTGATGGCGCTGTTCGCCGTAGGCCTCGCGTTTTACAGCTCCGTGATCACGCGCGTCGGCGATTTCACCCTCTACTCGAACCTCGTGCTGACCCTCGCCGCCGTCGTTTTCCTCATCCGCAACCGCTGGGTCAGCCTCTCATTTGCCGGCCTGGCGACGAGCTATGCGGGCTACGCGTTCTGGCGTTTTCTGCATGAAGACGGCTGGCGCTGGGCCAACCCGGATGAGGGACTCAGTTATGGCGCGGCGTTCCTCGGGGCCTACTGGCTGATTTTCACGGTGGCCACTTTCATATCGCGGTGCGAAAAGCTGACCGGCCCGAACCGCGCCGCCTTTCTCACGCTGAACAACGGCGCTTGCTTCGGGCTTTTCCTGCTGACGATGATCCAGGTCCACAGCGGCGGCTTCTGGAAAGTTTCCCTCGGCTACGGCGCGGTGCTGCTCGCACTCGCCGGCCTGGCCAAAAAAACGCTGCCCGCCGAGCCGCTGGCAAAAAACGCCTATCTCACACAGGGCCTGCTGCTTGCCACGCTCGGCTTCATCACCAAATTCGCGGGCCTGCAGCTGGCGCTGGTGCTGGGCGTGGAAAGCGTGGTGCTGTACCTCCTCGGCACACAACGGCACAGCCTGGTCCTAAAGTTTTTCGGCTACGCGGCCGCGCTCCTGGCCACCGGCTGGTGCGTTGCGAACCTGCATCCCCTCGTCACGCGCGGCCTCTGGACCGGGCTGGCCCTGGGCGGATTCATGGCCGTCAACGCCGTCCGCACCCACTGGCTGGAAGCAGAAACCGACCCGCCCTCGGAGCGCCTCGAAACCACGGTGTTCACGCTACTGGCTTTTGCCAGCTGGACCGCGGCGACGTGGTTCAACACGCTCGAACCGCACCTGCCCGTCGCCCTCGTACTGGGCGTGGAAAGCATCGTGCTGTTCAACCTGGTCGCCCGGCAGCAAAGCCCCCTGCCGAAGCTGTTCGCCTACTTCGCCGCCGCGGGCGCCGCCGGCTGGGTTACAGCGAACCTCAAACATTTTGACCCGGCCGGCCTCTGGACGGGGGCGGCCCTGGGCGCCCTGATGCTGGTCAACGCGTATTTCGCGCACCGGCACGAAGGCGAAAACGAGGCGCAGCCGCTGCGCGCCGAGCCGTCGGCATTCACGCTGCTCGCCCTGGGCAGCTGGCTGGCGGTGACATGGTGCAACACCACGGCGGCCCAGCTGCCGCTCGTGCTGGCCGGCGAAGCCGTGGCCCTGACATTCTCGATCTATCTTTTGCGGATCCGCGAGGTCACGCTGCTGGGACAATTCTTCCTCGTATTCGCCCAGCTGGCCTGGCTGTTCCATTTCCTGAACCTCACGCCGCCGTGGTGGAATCCGCTGCTGCTGATCGCCATCACGGTCGGCTTGAGCCACTGGTGGCAATGGCAGAAGCGCATCGGGCTGAGCGGACCGACCTTCACCTGCTATGCGACCGTGTTTGCGCTGGCCGCCGTCGCCGTGGTGCTGGTGTGGCTGCATCCACTCCTCCAAGCGCCGGCGTGGCTGGCGCTCACCAGCCTGCTGGCGGTGGCCGCGACGATCTACGGCGTGGCCACGCGGGCGTGGGCGCTGGCCCTCTGCGGGCAACTATTCCTCGGAGTCAGCGCGTGGGAATTTTTCCGGCAGGTCTGGACCGAGAAGCCGGAATGGTTTTTCCCGCTCGCGCCGATCGCGGTCCTGGGCGGGCTGTCACTGGCCACCCTCGGCTGGTTCGCCCGCAAGCCCGAGAGCGCCGCGGCCGCACGCCAGCCGCTGCTGCAAGTCGCGCTCATCTATCGCTGGACCGCGCTGGCGATGTCGCTCGGCTGGCTCTGGCAATATGTTCCCGACCGCCAGCACGCCGTCGCGTTCATGGGCGCCGCCGCCGCCGTCTTTGCGTTCGCCGCCGGGAAACGAAACCGCGAGGCACTCGCGGGCGCGGCGGTTTATGCGGTGGCTTCCGTGGTCACGCTCTGGGCAACCGAGGATTTTAAAATGGATGTCTATTGGGCCAACCTGCTGGCGCTGCTCGCGCTGCCCGTGATGCAGCAAATCCTGCGGCGCATGGCGCCCCGCCTCACGCTGGATGAAAAAATCCACGGCGCGGTGGTTTTCGCCGGCGGCGTGAGCCTGTGGCGACTGGCCTCGTGCTGGGCGGCAACGTTCACGGGCGGATTTTTCATCACGATGATCTGGGCAGGACTGGCCGTGGTGATCTTCGCGGCGGGAATGTTTTTACGCGAACGCCTGCACCGCTGGCTCGGCCTGGGCGTGCTGGCGACGGCGGTCGGGCGCGTCGTGCTGGTGGATGTCTGGAAACAAGAGACGATCTACCGCGTGCTGACGTTCATGGCGCTCGGCGTGGCGCTGCTCGGCATCGGCTTCATCTACAACAAATACCAAGAGGCGATCCGGAAATGGCTGTGAAAACCGGGATCCGGCACCACACAAAGTTTGCCGCCATTTACGGCCACAGATGACGCGGATGATCGCAGATCAAAAGTTAAATTGCGGAAAACCAAGAAATATCCGAGGGGACACTGGTCAAAGATCTCACAGTTCTTGAAGCTTCAGGACGGGTGAGACAAAGGCTATATTTGGGCTCGACGAAGTCTCGCCCCACCTTTCCACCTTCCCACGGTTCCATTTCAAGGCAAAAGGCCAAGAATGACGCATTTGCTTGACGGCAGCGGCGGAAAGCGGCATTTAACCGCGCCAGAAGAAACGGTCATATCCCGATGAAACTTTTCCGCCGCAAACACGCCGCCGATTTACAAGCCGAGGCCAAAGACGACACGCGCCTCAAACGCGCGCTCGGCCCGGTCAACCTGACCGCGCTCGGCATCGGCGCGATCATCGGCGCGGGCATTTTCGTGCTCACCGGCCAGGCCGCCGCGCAATACGCCGGGCCGGCCATCGTGATCTCATTCGTGCTGGCGGGGCTGGCGTGCGCGTTCGCCGGGTTGTGCTACGCGGAATTTGCAGCGATGATTCCCATGTCCGGCTCGGCCTACACCTACGCCTACGCGACGCTCGGCGAATTCGTCGCCTGGATCATCGGCTGGGATTTGATTCTGGAATATCTTTTCGCCGCGTCCACCGTGGCCGTGGGCTGGTCGGGTTATGTCGTCTCACTGCTTTATGATTTGCACATCCACATCCCGCCGGAATGGTCAGCCGCGTATGGCACACATCTGATTGAAATGCCCGCGAGCCTTGCCGCCGCGATCAAAATGAAGACCGGGTGGGCGGCCATCAACCCGGAGCTGCTCAAGCAAATTCAAGCTGTCGGCACCGATCCCTCAACCCTCGGTCACGCCACGGCCGTTTTTAATCTTCCCGCCGCGCTCATCATCGTGGCCATGACCGCGCTACTGGTGGTCGGCATCAAGGAATCCGCCACGTTCAACAACGTCATTGTCGCGGTGAAACTGCTGGTGATTTTCGCCTTCATCGGCATCGGCATCGCCTATCTGCATCCAGCCAACTGGCATCCGTTCGTGCCCGCATCCACCGGCGGGGGGCATTTTGGCTGGACCGGCGTGCTGCGCGCGGCGGGTGTGATTTTTTTCGCCTACATCGGGTTTGACTCCGTCTCCACCGCCGCGCAGGAGGCGAAAAACCCCGGCCGCGACATGCCCATCGGCATCCTGGTTTCACTCGCCGTCTGCACGGTGATTTACATTGTGGTGGCGCTGGTTTTAACAGGACTAGTTTCCTACACGCAACTCAACGTCCCGGCCCCCATCGCGGTGGCCGTGGATTCGCTGGGGCCACAGATTTCCAGCTGGATGGGGCCGGTCATCAAGATTGGGGCCATCGCGGGACTGTCGTCGGTGATCCTGGTGATGATGCTCGGCCAGCCGCGGATTTTTTATTCCATGTCCCGCGACGGCCTGCTGCCGAAAATTTTCAGTTCCGTGCATCCAAAATTCCGCACGCCGTGGGTGGCGCAAATTCTCACCGGCATCATCGCCATGATTTTTGCCGGGCTCTGCCCCATCGGGCTGCTCGGCGAACTCGTGTCCATCGGCACGCTGCTGGCTTTTGCCATTGTCTGCGCCGGCGTGCTGGCGCTGCGCAAGCTGCATCCCGAATTGCACCGTCCGTTCCGCACGCCGCTCGTATGGCTGGTGGCACCGCTGGGAATACTCTTCTGCGTCGGACTCATGGTCTTCCTGCCGCTGGACACTTGGCTGCGGCTCATCGTCTGGATGGTCATCGGGCTGGTCATCTATTTCACCTACGGCCACCGGCATTCCAAATTGCACCACGGACTCACGGGCAAATCCGGCGGCGAGGCGGCGAAGGACCACTGACCACGGACCGGGGACCTGAAAGAGGCAAAATCAGAGGTCAGCAAAAACAAAATCGGAAAGCGAAAAGCGAAAAGCGGAAAAACGCCAAGAGGTCCACGGACCACAAGACCACGGACCGGAGAGCGAAGATGACGGGACTTGGGCCCGGGCTCACCAATATTCTTCGATGTGGATGGTGACCGGCGCCTGGCCGTTTTTGGCGGCAAACCCCTTCTTTTCCAGCATCTGCTTGACGAGGGTGACCATTTCGGGGTTGCCGCACAGAAACACCTCGGCCCGGGCCGGGTCCAGCGCGACGCCAGATTCCGCCTCCACCACGCCCTGCTCCACCAGCGCCTGAATGCGACCGGTGCGCCCGTGGAAATGCGGGTCCTGATCGGGCCGCGTGATGCTGGGGATGTAGGTGAAATTCGGCCGCAGACGCGCGAGGCTTTCGAGTTCGCCACGATATCCGAGATCCCAACCGTAACGCGCGCCGTGCAAAACGACGAACCGGCGCTGCGTCTCGGTCATCAGCATCGTCCGCAGCATGGAAATGTAAGGCGCCAGACCGGTGCCGGTGGCGATGAGGATGACCGCCTTGTCCGGCGCGACGCGATCGAGCGTGAAGACGCCGCTGGCCTTGGGCCCGAGAAAAACGCGATCGCCGTGCTGCAGGGCAAACAGGCGCGGCGTGAGCTGGCCGCTGGTGATGAGCGTCAGGTAAAATTCCACATAACGGCGCTCCACGCTGGACGAGGCGATGCTATAGGCGCGGCGAATCAGCTTGTCCGGCTGGGCGGGGGCATCCTCCGGGGCGGCCTCCGCCACGCGCGGCGCGGCCCCGAGCAGGCCCAGCACGCCAAACTGGCCGGGCTTGAACTCAAAAAGGGCGGCATCGGGACGCACACGGATGATGACCAGCTGCGGATTGATCTCCTCGCGACCGATGACGGTGGCGTTGTACTGGCTCAGGGGGTCGGGGCTCATGGTTTTGGCGGGGAAAAAGATTCAGGGCCTGAAAAACAGGCGGTTCAAATATCGGTTATGGCTGGCATTGCGCGAAGCATTGCATCGGTTAATGTTCCACATTATACGGATACCGCGCCCGATTTCAATGCTTCCTTGCAGGCCCGGCCGGCCGATTTGCAATTTGACCGAACCGCCCGCGGTTGCTAGGCTTTCCGTCCGTTTCAAACGGTTTTATGCGACACACCATTTCAGTCCTCGTGGAGAACAAGTTCGGCGTGCTCACGCGCGTGACCGGGCTGTTCAGCGGCCGCGGCTACAATATCGACACGCTCAATGTGGGCCCGACGCACGATCCCAGATTTTCGCGCATCACGATCGTCACGCACGGCGACGAGGCCACGCTGGAGCAAATCGTCAAGCAGCTCAACAAGCTGCCCAACGTGATCAAGGTGCAGGATTTTCACGCGGGCGAATTCGTGGACCGCGAACTGGTGCTGGTGAAGGTGGGGGTGGACTCCAAGTCGCGGGCCGAGGTCATGCAGATCACCGACATATTCCGCGCCAAAATCGTGGACGTGCAGCCCAAGAGCCTGGCCATTGAAATCACCGGCAGTGGCAGCAAGGTGGAAAAATTTCTCGACCTGATGAGCACCTTCGGCGTGCTGGACCTGACCCGCACCGGGCAGGTGGCGATGCCGAGGAAGTAAAACAAACCGATAACGCATTTAGAATTTATGGCAAAAGTCTACACCGACAAAGACGCCGACCTCGGCGTGCTAAAAAACAAAACGCTCGCCGTCCTCGGCTTCGGCTCGCAGGGCCACGCCCACGCGCTCAACCTCAAGGACAGCGGCCTCAAGGTCATCATCGGCCTGTACGAGGGCAGCAAGTCCATTCCGGTGGCGAAGGAAAGAGGCTTCAAGGTGGTCACCACCGCCGAAGCCGTGCGACAGGCCGACGTCATCATGGTCGCCCTGCCGGACACCAAGCAGGGCGCGTGCTACAAGAAGGACATCGAGCCGAACCTGACCAAGGGCAAGACCCTTGTGTTTACGCACGGATTTTCGATCCATTTCAAGACGATCATCCCGCCGAAGAACGTGAACATCATCATGGTCGCGCCGAAAGGCCCCGGCCACACGGTCCGCCGCCAATACACCGAAGGCAAGGGCGTGCCGAGCCTCATCGCCGTTTACCAGAATCCGGGCAAGGACGCGAAGAAGATCGCGCTCGCCTGGGCGAAGGGCATCGGCGGCACGCGCGCCGGGGTCATCGAAACGAATTTCAAGGAAGAGACCGAGACCGACCTGTTCGGCGAACAGACCGTGCTCTGCGGCGGCGCGAGCGCGCTGGTGCAGGCCGGCTTTGAAACGCTGGTCGAAGCCGGCTACTCGCCGGAGATGGCCTACTTTGAATGCCTGCACGAATTGAAGCTCATCGCGGACCTGATGAACGAATCCGGCATCAGCGGCATGCGGTTCTCGATTTCCGAAACCGCCAAGTGGGGCGACGTGAGCGTCGGCCCGAAGATCATCGACGGCAGCGTCAAGAAGCGCATGAAGGCCGCGCTCAAGGACATCCAGTCGGGCAAATTCGCGAAAGACTGGGTGAAAGAATATGAAGGCGGCTACAAGCGCTACAACGCGCTGCTCAAAAAAGGCGAGCAGCACCCGATTGAGAAAACCGGGGCCAAGCTCCGCGCGCTGATGCCGTGGATGGGCAAGAAGAACATCAAAGGCGCGCAAGCCGCGTATTGATCTGCGATCCCGGAATTTCAAATCCCGATCAAATCAACAAAGCCGCTGGAAAACTCCAGCGGCTTTTTTTATTCCAGAATCCGCGCCCGGCTGGGTTCAAGTTCTTACAACCCGCATAACCATAGGATTTCTTCAACCAGCTTTTGGAATTGGTGGCAGCGGAAAAGTGTCTTAAAGTTGACTCCATGAAGATGCACATCAAACTTTTCAGCCTTGCCAGGCTTTCACAATTTTTCCTTTCATGGGTTTTAATCGCGGCGGGTTGTTCCACGGCACCGATCACATTGGAAAAGAAAGCCGCCAGTGATGACAAGGATTTGGTCATGCGCAGTCCGGGCGGCAACCTGACGGTGACGGTGAGCGTTGCGCCGGATGGCCGGCTGTCATACGCCATCAGCGACCGCGGGGTGATGGTGCTGCCGCCGTCGCCGCTGGGGTTGACGGTGGATGGCGTGGATTTGGGCGTTGGCGCAAAATTCGCCGGCAAACCTTCAGTTCGGAAGATGGACGAGACGTATTCGATTTTCGGCAATCATGTGCGAGCGCGCAATCACGCGGTCGAGGCGGAAATTCCCATGGTGACGGACGGGAAGAAATTTGCGCTCGTCGTGCGCGCCTATGACGATGGCGCGGCGGTGCGCTATTTGCTGCCCGCCGAGGCAAAGGAAATGGGCGGCGAAGCCACGGCATGGAATTTACCGGCAGATGCCGCCAAAGTCGCATGGATGGATTTCAGCCAATGCTATGAGGGCTTGAGCCATGTCACCGCGCTGGCCGATGTGCCGGAAAACAAGCCGGTGATGGGACCGCTCACCATCCAGACACGCGGATATTTCCTTTCAATCTCCGAGGCGGACAACGAGAATTTTTCCGACATGGCATTGGTCCGCCACGACAGAGGGCTGACCGCAAATTTTCCATTCTCCCCAAAAGGCTGGACCATCAAGTCGCGCGCGGATGAGGCCCGGCCCGGCGTGCTGAATGGAACGTATCGCGGCAGATCCGCTTCGCCGTGGCGCACCACCGTTGTGGCGCATGACCTGACCGGACTGGTAAATTCCGATTTGCTCATGAGCCTTTGTCCGCCGCCGGCGGCCGGCTCGGATTTTTCCTGGGTGAAACCGGGGCGTTGTTTGTGGCAATGGTGGAGCATCGGCGCACCGCTTTATGAGGATCAGCGGAACTGGTATGACGCGGCGGCAAAATTGAAGTGGGAATACTATCTGATTGACGATGGCTGGCGCTATTGGAAACAGCCCGGCAAAGATTCCTGGACGCTGCTGAAAGAAGTGATGGCTTATGGACACGGCGACGGCGTCAAGACACTGGTGTGGGTGAACTCAAAAGAGATGCGCAATGCGCAAAGCCGGCGGGCCTACCTGGAAAAAGTGAAAACCTGCGGGGCCGACGGCATCAAGATTGATTTTCATCCCGACCCGACCGCCGACTACATGCAGTGGTATATGGGGGCGATGCAAGATTGCGCAGAGTTAAAGCTGACCGTCAATTTCCATGGCAGCGTCAAGCCCAGCGGCCTGCGCCGCACCTATCCCAACGACATCACGCGCGAGGCGGTCCGTGGCGATGAATACCAAATGAGCCGGTATCATCGAGTGATGCCACTCCAGCAGGATGTGTCATTGCCATTCACCCGACCGCTCGCCGGCCCGTCGGACATCACGCCCGTGATGATGAATCCCGACGAATTGAAAACTGCCGGCTTCACCTGGCCGCATGAACTGGCGCAGGCCATTGTTGTTCAATCGTCAGTCACGCACTTTGCCGATCAATACAAGTTTTATGCGGGCAGCCCGATGGAAGATTTGTTCCGCGACATTCCCGTCGTCTGGGATGAAACCCGCGTGCCGGCCTGCACCGAAATGGGCGAAATCGTCGCCTACGCAAGGCGAAAGGGCAATGTCTGGTGGCTCGGCGTGATGAACGGGGCGCAGGAATGCGAAGTGAAAATCCCGCTCGATTTCCTTAAAACCGGCGCGCGCGGCACGCTCATCTATGATCATCCGACCACGGACGGCGCGGTGGATCGCCGGGAGCAATCCGTTTCGCCCTCCGATGTGCTTACGCTAAAGCTGCGCCCGGCGGGTGGTTTTGTCGCAAGGTTCGCAAGGTGAGTCTATCGTTGCCCGGTGGAAATCTTGGCACCCACTTACCAATGAAACATGGCAACTTTCCGCCTTGGTTTTCATCACATCGGGGTTCGTGGGCTTGTGCGTTGGCTCACACAATCACCGAACGCTTTTCCACCAAGTTGAGGCAAGGTCAAACAATCTGCGCCCATCTAAGGCTTAAAATCAGCCGCCCAGCGAACTTGCATCCTTAACGTCACCCTTGTTGAAATCCACGTATTCCTCGGTCAAATCAGCGGCATACATCACC
This sequence comes from uncultured Verrucomicrobia subdivision 3 bacterium, assembly GCA_903917705.1. Taxonomy (GTDB): domain Bacteria; phylum Verrucomicrobiota; class Verrucomicrobiia; order Limisphaerales; family UBA11358; genus UBA11358. Next base: position 18,097 of record CAIXBQ010000008.1, read on the forward strand.
GCATTCGCCTTGCCGAGATTGAGATTGATGTGCAATTCAAATTCCTTCGGTGCCACGGCGGCGCAAAGCTGCTTGAACATCGCCTTCGTCGGCTGTCCGCGCTGGAGACTCCAGAGGATTTTCTTCGAGCCGGTCGCGGAATAGCCGATGTCAACCTTCTCCTCCACCACCGTCGCCGGCGAGTAGCCGATGGCGTCGATGATGCGGCCCCAGTTCGGGTCGCCGCCGTGCCAACTGGTTTTCACGAGCGCACTGTTCGCCACGGCCCGGGCGGCAGCATCGGCATCCGGAACCGTCCTCGCACCGCTCACGCGCACGGTCACGACGCGATGCACGCCCTCGCCATCGCGGACAATTTTCTTCGCAAGCTCGAGGCAAACGTGATTCAAGGCGGCTTGGAAAATTCCGAATTCCGAATTCCGAATTCCGAATCGCTTGTTTCCCGCCAGTCCATTCGCCAATACGAGCACCGTATCGTTGGTGCTCATATCACCGTCCACGGTGATGCGGTTGAAACTCTGCGCGACCGCCCCGTTCAAGGCCGCCTGCAGCACCCTGGCATCCACCGCCACATCGGTCGTGATGAAGCCCAGCATCGTCGCATGGAGGGCGGGCAGGGTCGCCGGGCGCGCGCCGGTCGGGGACATGCCCGGCTGAATCATGCCCGCGCCCTTGCAAATGCCGCCGAGGCGAACGGTTTTGCCGCCGAGCTTGAATTCCACCGCGAGTTGCTTCGGCCGGGTGTCGCTCGTCATGATCGCCTCAACCGCATGGCCGGCGTGTTCAGCCGAGGCGCCGAGCAACGTCGCCGCCTCGATGATGCCCGCGCGGATGTTATCCATCGGCATAGTCACGCCGATACGCCCGGTCGAGCCAACGAGGGCCGAACCCGGCGGCAGATTCAGCGCGCGCTCGGTGAAGGAGACCATCTCCCGGGCATCCGCCAGGCCGGGCCGGCCGGTGCAGGCATTGGCGTTGCCGGAATTCACGACCACGACTTGCGCCGTTCCCCGTTTCACACGCTCGACACAAACCTTCACGGGCGCGGCGCAAACCTGGTTCGTGGTGAACATGCCGGCGACCGTCGCGGGCGTTTCCGAAACGATGAGCGCGAGATCGCGCTTCAGCCCCTTGTTCGAGCCCTTGCCCGTGCCGAGCTTCTTGATATCGCAAAACACGCCGCTGGCGCGAAAGCCCCTGGGCGCGACGACGGAACCAGAAATTTCTTTGAACTGCATTTTCATTTTAAAAATTGAACAACAAAGAAACCAAGGAACAAAGCCTTTTCGGTCTTCGCTGCCTGGTTTCTTGGGAGTCAGACCTTCACCGCATCAATCTCCAACCGCACCAAGCGGACGCGGATCCGGCCCGCCGCATCCGGCAGATGCCGGACGACGTACCGTTGCGTGACAGCGGAAATGAATTCCTCGCGGAGATATTCCGGAACGCGCTGAGTGAACGGCAGCCACGTAGCCCGGAGCCACGCCGCAAAACCCGCCGGGCCGTCATACGTCGCGTCTTTCGGCGCGAGCTGGACCCGCAGAATCCTGAAACCGAACCGGGGCAGCCATTTTTCATAGTCGCCGGGGGGGTAAAAGAAGTAGGGCAACGGCATCTTGCGGAAGAAGCCGCGCCAGCGCGCCAGCCGCAGCTCGGGCCGGAAGGCGAGAAAAACCTCGTGGGCGTTGCCCTGGCCGCCACAGGAAACCAGGAGCCGCCCGCCCGCCTTCAAAGCGGCCGCCGCGCCGCGCAGAAATTTTTCATGATCATCCACCCAGTGCAGGGCGGCATTGGAGAACAGGAGGTCGAAAGGCTCATGAAAACGCAGCTCCCGCGCGTCGGCGACCTGAAACCGCAGAGGGCAGCCGCTTGATTCCGGAAAGGTTTTGCGGGCAAAGGCGATCATGGCCGCCGAGGAATCCACGCCGGTCACCGAACCGCGCGGCACCGCGCGGGCGAGTTCGGCGGTCACCTTGCCGTCCCCGCAGCCGACATCCAGGATGCGTTCGTCACCGCGCAGATCCAGCCGGGCGATGAGCTCGCGCGCCCAAGCCTGCTGCACGGAGGAATGGGCGGCGTATTCGGCCGGATTCCATCGGGCGTGCCGGGGGGCGGGCGAAGGGCGGGGCGGCGTCACAGCAGGAGTCGGGCGAGGTTGAAATAGAACAGGAGCGTGAACACATCCGCCACGGCGAGCGTGATCGGGCCGGCGGCAATCTTGGGATCAAGCTTCAGCGCATGCAACGCCGCCGGCACGCTCAAACCGGTGACGCACGCGGTCAGCAGGCAGAACGTCACGCTGGCACCGATAACGAGCGCCGGCATAGCCGCCCGCTGCCACGCCAGGACAACCAGCCCCACGACCAACCCGGAGGTGAAGCCCAGGAGCAGCGAGGTGAAAACCTCCCGCGCCAGCGCGGAAAAATACCAGCGCCAGGTCGGCCGGCTGGTCGACAACGCCTGGATGGTGACGGTCATGGACTGGATGCCCACGCTTTCGCCGAGGCCGAGGATGAGCGTAAGAAAGAAGGCGATGACGAGGCTCTTTTCCAGCGTGAGGTGATAAGCGCCCGCGAGAAACGCGCAGAAGGTCCCGCTCACAATCGTCGTCAGCAGCCACGGAAACCGGATACGAAACGCGCGCCACGGAGACGCGTCGCGGACCTGGGCGACATGAAATCCGAGCGTCTCAAACACCTCCGACAACTGCTCGCGCTCGGCGAGGTCGAAGACCTCCTCCGTGAACAGGCCCACGTCCACCAGCCCGACGACGCGCCGCTGCCCATCCACCACCGGAAAGGCGAAGAACTTATGGAGCACGAAAAATTCGCAGGCCTCCATCACCGTGGCCGTATGCGGAATGGCGAGGACCCGCCGGATCATCAAATCGGCGAGCGGCTGCGCCAGCGGGGCCATGAGCAGCCGGCGCGTAGGAACGACGCCGACCAGCTGCTCCGCATCGTCCACGACATAGAAATAAACGATCTTCTCGCCCACGCCGCGCTGGCGGATGGACGCCAGCGCCTGCTCCACGGTGAGCTGCTGGTTGAGCGCGGCAAAATCCTTCCGCGCGAACCGCAGCACCGGCTCGTTCAAATGTTCGATGGGCGGCTTGAGTTGCACCGGCTAGATCAGGCCGGCGGTTTCGGGAAAGCCGCAGAGCAGGTTCAGGCTTTGCACGGCCTGGCCGCTGGCGCCCTTGATGAGGTTGTCCTCGGCGCTCATCACGATGAGCCGGCCCGTGCGCGGATCGAGCCGCCACGCGATTTCGCAGACGTTCGTGCCGACGACGTTTTTCGTGTCGGGCAGCGACTTGCCCTCGAGCAGGCGGACGAAGGGTTCGCTCGCGTAGGCCGACTGGTAGCAGGCGGAAATTTTCTCCGCGAGTCCGGCCGCCCCGGCGGCGTCACGGAACGGTTCCGCCGGCGCGAGATACAGCGTCGTCAAGATGCCGCGGTTCACCGGAATCAAATGCGGCGTGAACTGGATGGTGACTTTCGTGCCGGCGGCGAAGGAAAGCTGCTCCTCAATCTCCGAAAGGTGCCGGTGCTTCGGCACGCCATAGGGACGGACGCTCTCATTGCATTCGCAAAAAAGATAATCAAGCTCCGCCTTGCGGCCCGCGCCGCTGACGCCGCTCAGGGAATCGGCGATGATGCCGGCGGGCTGGATGAGGCCGGCTTTCAGCAGAGGGATCACCGGCAGCAAAATGCTCGTCGGGTAGCACCCGGGCGAGGCGATGAGCAGCGATTTCTTGATCTCGGCGCGGTAATGTTCCGGCAGGCCGTAAACCGCTTTCTCCAAAAGCGCCGGCGCGGGATGGTCGTGGGCATAAAACTCCCGGTAGAGGTCCGCGCTCCGGAGCCGGAAGTCGGCGCTCAAGTCGATCACCCCGCAGCCCGCGCCGAGGAGCGGCACGGCATATTCGGCGGCGACGCCGTGCGGCAACGCCAGAAAAACGACATCGGCCTGCCTCGCCAAGGCTTCGGCGTCCGGCCCGGAAAACCGCAGGGCTTTCGACTTGGGATGGCTGGCGAATTTCGGAAACACCTGCGCGAGGGTCTGGCCGGCATACTGGCGCGAGGTGACGGCGACGAGCTCCGCGTGCGGATGATTCAGGAGCAGTTGCACCAGGACTTCACCGGAATAACCGGACGCACCGACGATGGCGACTTTTTTCATTTTCATTTTATAAAATTTAACCGCGAACGAAACGAATCACACGAAAATTTACACCGGGGCGAACCAGCCCGAGCGACCGGAGCAACGACACCGGCAGCCAACCCCGCGCGCTTTCAAAACAAAAAAACCCGCCGGCACAGGCCAGCGGGTTTGGAAACTTTCCGAGCGATCAACGCTTCGAGAACTGGAAGCGTTTGCGCGCGCCGGGCTGGCCGTATTTCTTGCGCTCGCGCTCGCGCGGGTCGCGGGTGAGGAAGCCTTCCGCCTTCAGCGCGGGGCGCAGCGCGGCGTCAAACTTGAGGAGCGCGCGGGCGATGCCGTGGCGCGTCGCGCCGGCCTGACCGAGCGGGCCGCCGCCCACCACGTTCACGCGCACGTCGAGCTTATCCGCCGTGCTGGTGAGGGTGAGCGGTGAGGAAACCGTGGCGCGCTGGGTGTCCAGCGGGAAATAGGCTTCAAACGCGCGGCCGTTGACGGTGATCTTGCCGCTGCCAGTCGCGAGGCGAACCCGGGCGATCGCGGTTTTGCGACGGCCGGTGCCGAGGAATTCATTGGTGGTTTTCGTGGCCATAACAAAAATTATTTAGCGGGCGCAAGCACGGCGGGCGTCTGCGCTTCGTGATTATGCTTCGGGCCCTTGAACACTTTCAGCTTGGTGAGCAGCACCCGGCCGAGGCGGTTCTTGGGAATCATGCCCTTGACGGCGTGCTCGATGAGGCGCTCGGGATGCTTGGCGCGGAGATCCTGGACGGTGGTGTATTTTTCGCCACCCTTCCAACCGGAATAGGTCATGAATTCCTTGTCGGTCTCCTTTTTGCCGGTGACGCGCACTTTCTCAGCGTTAACGACGATGACAAAGTCACCGGCATCGAGGTGCGGCGTATAGACGGGTTTGTTTTTTCCGCGCAGAATATCAGCCACCTGCACGGCCAACCGGCCAAGCACGGCGCCATCGGCATCAATAACATGCCACTTGCGCTGATCCAAATTTACTTTCGGCAAATGCGTTTTCATCAAAATTCCAAACAAAGGGACGTGGAAACTATCAAATGCGCGCTTGAAGTCAACACACGATTTCAATTTAGTTGGCAGAACCACCGCGCGCCGTCTAAGCTGCGCCATGCGGTTGCACGACCGATACCTATTCCGCGAATTGCTCACGCCGCTGGCCGGCTGCCTCGGCGCCTTTCTGGTGTTCTGGATTTCGTTCTTCTTCTTCACCGAACTCGAGCACATGCGGGAGGCCAACCTGCGTTTTCTGGACACCGTGGAATATGCCGCCGCGAAGCTACCGGAATTTTTCGTCCTGGTGCTGCCCATCACGCTGCTGCTGGCCCTGCTCTATGCGCTCACGCACCACGCGAAACACCACGAGTTCACCGCGCTCCGCGCCGCCGGCGTGGGCCTGTGGCGGCTGTGCGCGCCCTATTTCGCCGTGGGCCTGGCCGCCACCGGGGTCTATTTTGCGCTGAATGAATTCGCCGTGCCCCGCTGCGCGGCATGGTCGGAGGAAATCCTGAACCGCCACGCCAAAAAGGAAAGCCGCCCCGCCACCAAAACGCGGTATACCAACGTCTTCATCAGCAACACCCGCGCCGGGCACCTCTGGCATATCGGCGAATACGACGCCGCGACCGGCGCCATGGCCGGCCCGGCAGAGGTCACCTGGACGCTGCGGGACGGCTCGCAGCGAAAGCTGGTGGCCGAGCGAGCCAGCCGGACCAACGGCGTCTGGGTTTTCTTCAAGGCGCAGCCCTTCAGCCAGGCCAGCCCGGAGGCGCAGACGGTGCAACTGGCGTTCACCAACCGGATCGCGATGCCGGAGTTCAAGGAAACGCCGGACCAAATCCTGCTCGCCATCAAATTCAGCGACACCCAGGGACTGCTCGCCTCGCGGAGCGCGGACATCCCCCTATCCGAACTGTGGCCCTACCTGCACCAGGGCTTCGGCCTGCCGGCCCGGGAATCCGCGCGGCTGCTCACGAAATTTCACGGCCGGCTCGCCGCGCCATGGACCTGCCTGGTCGTGGTGTTCATCGCCATCCCGTTCGGCGCGGCCTCCGGGCGCCGGAACCTGTTTTTCGGGGTGGCCGGCAGCATCTTCATCGGCTTCGCGTTTTTCGTCCTGCAGCAGGTCGGCCTGGCCCTAGGCGCGGGCGGCCATCTACCTGGGTGGCTGGCGGCATGGCTGCCCAACCTCAGCTTCGCCGCCGCCGGAATCATTTTGACGATGCGGACCAGGTGAGATCCAAGCCCAGGCAAACCAATCCGATTTGTGCGCGAGGAACTGGAACAACTGAAAACAAGCCATGAGCGGCTGCGGCTGCTCTATCAGGTCAGCAACGTCATCCATTCCACGCTCGATTCGCAAGAGGCGCTCCAACTCATCGTCAGCGAGGCCGTCCGCGTGATGCGCGCCTCGTCCGGCTCGCTGGTGCTCATCAACCCCACGACGAATATCCTCGAAATCCACGCCGCGCAAAACCTTTCCTCAGCCGCGCGAAAATTAAAGCTGCGGGTCGGCGAAGGCATCACCGGCTGGGTCGCGCAATCCGGCCGGCCCGCGCGGGTCGGCGATGTGACCCAGGACAAACGCTATGTCAGCGTCCGCCGCGACGTGCGCTCGGAGCTGGCCGTGCCGCTCGACGTGCAGGGCGAAGTGCGCGGCGTCATCAACGTGGATTCCGACCGCGCGGAGGCGTTTTCGGCGGACGACCAGGAACTGCTGCAGGAACTGGCGATCCAGGCGGCCAAGGTGATCCACCACACCTGGCTCTACGAACAACTGCGCCTGAAAGTGATGCTGTTCGAGTCGCTCGCCAGCGTGAGCCGCACGATCAATTCCACATTGAACCTGGACGAGGCGCTGCGGGCCATCACCCGCGAGGCCTGCGAGCTGATGCGGGCGCGGATGTGCTCGCTCATGCTGCTCGATGAAAGCCGGGCGTGGCTGGACCTGCGCGCCAGCTTCGGCGCCGGCAAGGCGTACATCCACAAGCCGCGCCTGAGCGCGGACGAAAGCCTGATCGGCGTGGTGGTGCGGCGGAAAAAACCGCTGCAGGTCGCCAACGTGCAGGCCGACACACGCTATCAAAACATCGAGCTGGCGCGGCGGGAAAGCCTGGTCTCCCTGCTGAGCGTGCCGCTGGTGTTCGCCGGGCAAAGCATCGGCGCCCTGAGCGTGTACACGGCGCGGCCCTACAGCTTCTCCAACGAGGAGATAAAAATCCTGTCCGCGCTGGCGGAGCTGTCGGCCATCGCGATCGAAAAGGCCCGGCTGTATGAGCGCGTCGTGGACGTGGAGGAGCAGCTGCGGCAGAACGAAAAACTGTCCGCACTCGGCCTGCTCGCCGCGGAGGTGGCGCACGAAATCCGCAATCCGCTGACCGTGATGAAGCTGCTGTATCATTCGCTGGACTTGAAATTTGAGGCGAAGGACCCGCGGACCAAGGATGCGCAGATCATCGAGGCGAAGATCGAGCACCTGAACAAGATCGTGGAGCAGATACTGGATTTTGCGCGGACGACCGAACCAAAGTTTGCGCCGGTGAACCTGAACGATCTCGTGGACGAATTGAGCCTGCTGGTGCGACACAAGCTGTCAAACCAGCGCATCAAGCTGGTGCGGGATTTGCAGCCGGATCTGCCGCCGGTCGCCGGCGACGCCCCCCAACTGGAGCAGGCCTTCCTAAATCTGATCCTGAACGCGGCGGAGGCGATGGCCGAGGGCGGAACCCTGACCATCAAGACCGCCACCCAGGCACCGGCGCAGGTGGTCGTGATTTTCAAGGACACCGGCGGGGGCATGAGCCGGGAACAGCAGAAGCGCGCGTTCAAAACCGTGCTCGCCACCACCAAAGCCAAGGGCACGGGCCTCGGCCTGGCGATCGTCGGCCGCGTCGTCGAGACGCATCACGGGCAAATCCAGATCCGGTCGCGGCCCGGCCGCGGCACGACGATGCGCATCACGCTGCCGGCCGCAGCCATTTGACGCGCCACCCCGGGCCGGCGCGAGCCCGCTCATTCAATCAGGAGCACAAATCATTTATTCTAATTGTTCAGGCGCGCGCTTTTCACCACCGAAAACAAATACACGCAACCGTCTTGATATCAACAAGATAAACATATCATTAGAATTTGACACAGTCTTCAGAAGTGTTTTACTGTATAGCTGCAACGGTGCCGCGCCGATAATCGTTTCAGGCCGGTAATCCACCTTGCGGACGGTAATTTTTAATTCGAGAGGATCCATGAGTGATACAATTACAACGGGTGCGCTGTCGTCAGGCGGGGCGAAAAAAGTTTTGCGCATCAATGAAGTGGTCATCCGCATAGCGGGCAATTCGCAGGACGGCATCCAAGCCATCGGCGGATTTCTCGCGCGGCTCGCCGGCCGCAGCGAGCAGGAAGTCATGACGTTCATGACGATCCCCTCCACCATCTCCGGCGGACCGTCCATTTTCCAGGTGCGCATCGGCAGCGGCGAGGTGCTGACCTCGGGCGACGATGCGGACGTGCTGCTGTGCTTCTACCAGCACAGCTATGAAGGCCACATCAACTCGCTCAAGAAAAAGGGGCTGGTGCTCTACGATTCCGACCACGTAGTGCCGAAGGAGGAGTGGCTGGCGGATTATCACCACGTGGGGATTCCCATTTCCTCGCTGACGGTCGAGGCCATCGGCGGGACGGCCAAGGACAAGGGCAAGAACATCTATTCCCTGGGCCTGATCGCCCGCATGTTTGACCTGAACGTGGCGAAACTGGAAAAGCTGCTGGGCGAGCGCTTCACCGGCAAAGACCCGAGCATTTTGAACAACGCGCTGGCGGCCTTCCACGCGGGCTACGCCAACTCACCCAGCAACGTGATGGAAACCTTCCAACTGGCGGACAGCCAGAAGAAGGGCGGCCACCAGGTGGTGATGAACGGCAACGAAGCGATCGGCTACGGCCTGATCGCCGCCGGCGTGCGTTTCGGCGCGGGCTACCCGATCACGCCGTGGACAGACATCATGGAACTGCTCCGCCGCGAACTGCCGAAATACGGCGGCTCGTTCATCCAGTGCGAAGATGAAATCGCCTCGGTCTCGATGGCGCTGGGCGCCAGCTTCGCGGGGCGCGTGGCGGTAACCGGCTCGAGCGGGCCGGGGATCGCACTCAAAACCGAAGCGATCGGCTGGGCGGTCATGGCGGAAATGCCGCTGGTGGTCATCAACGTCCAGCGCGGCGGACCCTCGACCGGCATGCCGACCAACATCGAGCAGTCGGACTTGAACATCGCGATCAACGGCGGCCACGGCGACGCCCCCCGCGTGGTGCTCGCCCCCGCGAACGTGGAAGATTGTTTTTACATGGCCATCGAGGCCGTCAACATCGCCCGCAAATACAACACGCCGGTGTTTTTCCTGACCGACCAGGGCATCGCCACGCGCATCGAGGCGTTCACGGAACCGAACCTCGAAAAAGTCTGCCAGGACATCACGCCGGATTTCACCCCGGTCGCATCCTACAAGCCTTACGATCTGGCGGCCCAAAACGGCGTCTCGCCGCAGGTCAAGCCGGGCACGCGGATACTCGACGGCAAATATCCCATCGCCACGGGCCTGGAACATGACGAATACGGCCATCCGAGCGGCTCGCCGAAAGTTCACATGCTCCAGAATGCCAAACGCCGCAAAAAACTGCAGGCGCTGGGGGCGACGCTGCCGGTGCCGAAAGTTTACGGACCGTCGGAGGGGAATGTCCTGCTCGTCGGCTGGGGTTCCACCGAAGGCCCGATCCGGGAGGCGGTGGATCGTTTCCGCGCCGCCGGCGACAGCGTTTCCGCGATCCATCTGCGCCATGTCAACCCGCTGCCGAACGGGCTGGAAAATATTTTCTCCGGCTTCAACCATGTGTTCGTCGTGGAAATGAACGACGAAGGGCTTTACGGCATCGGCCAGCTTGGCACGATCCTGCGTGCGCGCTATGCCGACCCGAAGATTCAGGGCATCAACAAGACCGACGGACTCACTTGGAAGGTGAAGGAAATCGTCGAACTGGTGAAAGCCAAAGCGAAGAAATAATTTCAACCGCCAAAATATATGAGCCAGACTTTGACCGAAAAACCGATTATTCCCGCCGCCGCGACCGAAACCGCCACCGGCGAACGCAAGGGCCTGACGCGAAAAGAAATCGTCGCCGACCACCCGACCTGGTGCCCCGGCTGCGGCGACTTTTCCGTGCTCGCGCTGTATTTCAAGCTGATTGAAAAGCGCAAGCTGTGGCACGAGAAGATCACCACCATCTCCGGCATCGGCTGCTCGAGCCGGTTTCCGTATTTTGTGCAGGCCCATGGCGCGCATTTCATCCACGGCCGCGCGCTGCCGTTCGCCAGCGGCGTTTCGCTCTCGCGCCCGGACCTGCACGTCTTCGCGTTCAGCGGCGACGGGGACGCGTTCTCCATTGGCGGCAACCATTTCACGCACACCGCGCGCAAAAACGTCAAGATGACGCTCGTCGTCATGGACAACCAGGTCTACGGCCTCACGAAGAAGCAGACCTCGCCCACGTCGCCGCTCGGCTTCAAGAGCAAGACGGACATCTGGGGCGCGGTGGACTATCCGATCAACCCGGCGAAGCAGGCCATCGCCGTCGGCGCCTCATTCGTCGCACGCACGACCGCCTCGAACCCGAACCACGTCCTCGCCATGATGGAAGCCGCGATGGATCATGACGGCTTCAGCTTCGTGCACTGCCTGAGCGAGTGTGTGGAATTTTACGAGGGCGCGTTCGACGCGGCGAACCCGCGCAAGGGCGGCGCGTTCAACGAAGTCCCCAAAAACCACGACGTCGCCGACGAACACGCGGCCTACAAGCTCGCCAGCGCAGATTTCCCCGGCAACTTCGGCGTGCTCTACAAGGTCAACAAGCCCACGAAGAATGCGCGGGAAGCCGAAATCAACGCGAGCTTGCAGAGCAAATTCACCGGCCTGAAAGACTGGCAGATCCTGCAGAAGACCTTTGACCGGATGAAATAATCGCCTTTTGCGATTTTCGATATACGATTCACGAGTCCTGCGCGCCGCAGGGCTCGTGATTTTTTTAGGCGCGCCGAGCAAGAAGCACAAACTGTAAATCCCGATGGCTCACATCCACGAAAAAATCGATTTCACCGTCGCCATCTTCGTCGTTCACGCGGCAAAGGTCCTGGTCATCCATCATCGCAAGCTCGGCAAATGGCTGCCGCTCGGCGGCCACATCGAGCTGGACGAGGACCCGGAGCAGGCCGCCGTGCGGGAGGCGAAGGAAGAAAGCGGCCTCGACGTGGAACTGCTCGGCGAACGTCCGCCCACGACCTCGCCCGGCACGCGCGCGCTCATCGCACCGCGCTTTCTCGACATCCACCGGATCAGCGACACGCACGAGCACATCGGCATGATTTACTGGGCGCGGCCGCTCCCTGCGGGTGGCCACCGGCCACCACCAAACGGAGTTTCAGCAAATCCGGTACTGGCCCCCGCGGAGCATCACGACATCCGCTGGTGTTCAGCCGCCGAACTCGACCGCCTCTCGCCGCCGATGACCGACGCGGTGAAATGGTATTGCCGCCAAGCGATTGAGGAAATTGCCGGATGACGCATCGCCAGCTCAAGGCCGGTTATTTCACGCTCGGGGGGATGAACACCCTGGCGACGTCCTATTATTTCAACTACCTGTTCTTCTTCCTGCGCGACCATTTCGGCTTTGGCAACCGCGGGAATCTCTGGGTCACGGCGCTATCCGGCTTCATCTACATCTTTGCCGCGTGGCAATGCGGCAAGTTCGCCGCGCGGTTCGGGCGCGTCATCAGCCTGAAAATCGGCTTTCTGGGGCTGAGCGTGGTGATGGCCGCCAGCGCGCTGGCGGCCCACAGCGTCGCCGCACTGCTGGTGCTGGTCGCCATTTACAGCGTCGTGCTGCTGCTCACCTGGCCCGCGCTGGAGGCGCTCGTGAGCGAACGCGAATCGCAGGCCGGCGTGCAGGAAATGGTCGGCATCTACAACTGCACCTGGGCCGGCGGGGCGGCCTTCGCGTATTTCACCGGCGGCAAGCTATACGACATGCTGGGCGCCGGCGCGGTGTTCTGGCTGCCGGCGGGAATTTTCCTCGGCCAGTTTTTGCTGCTGCTGTGGCTGGAGAAGCATCACAACGCCGTGCTCGCCACCACGCCGGAACCGCCCCGGGAAAAATCACCAGCGCCGGAACACCCCGACCGGAACCAGCCGGTCAGCCCGCAGGCATTCTTGAAAATGGCATGGCTGGCCAATCCATTCGCGTATGTGGCCATCAACACGCTGATCGCCGTCATGCCGGGCATCGCGCAGAAGCTGGCGCTTTCGCCCACGCAGGCGGGGCTATTCTGTTCCGTGTGGTTTTTCGGGCGGTTCGGCGCGTTCGCGCTGCTTTGGAAATGGCGCGGCTGGCACTACCGTTTCCGCTGGCTGCTCGGCGCGTTTTTGCTGCTGATCGCCAGCCTGATCACGATCCTGCTGGCGCAACAGCTCTGGGTGGTCGTCGTGGCCCAGATCTTTTTCGGCCTGGCCACCGGGCTGATCTATTACTCCTCACTGTTCTACTCGATGGATGTGGGCGAGGCCAGCAGCGAACACGGCGGGCTGCACGAGGCGTTCATCGGCGCGGGAATTTTCCTCGGCCCCGCCACCGGGGCGGCCGCGCTCACGCTCGCGCCGCAATCAGCCAACGCCGCGACGTGGGCCGTCGCCGCCCTGCTCGCCATCGGGCTGGGGGGACTGATCTGGCAGCGCAGCCGCCGCTAGTCTCCTGAGTCATAATAAACTTTCATAAATAGACGGGGTCTGTATCATGTCGGCATGCCAACAAAGGAAACGCGAGGCCGCCCCCAAAAACATCCGCTTGTGGTTTCTGAACCGCACCGGCAAGAGCTGGAGCAG
>CAIXBQ010000009.1 GCA_903917705.1 uncultured Verrucomicrobia subdivision 3 bacterium
CGTTGATGAACCTGCCAATGGGCCTGCTGACTAATAACGCGAGCGGCGTGACCTTGAACGGCACCTTCGGCGGCAACGGCGGTATGTTGTATAATCTGAACGCCTCGGCTTTGAACGGCACGATCTCGTTGATGCACCTGCCAATGGGCCTGCTGACCAATGGCGCGAGCGGCGTGACCTTGAACGGCAGCTTCACCGGCGACGGCAGCGGTTTGACGAATCTGAACGTTGCGCTGCCGGCCGGCGTGTTGATCAATGGCAGCGGCGCGAGCGGCGCTTATTCCACCGCCATTGGAGTTAACGCGACGGCCAGCGGCTGGAGTTCCACCGCGCTGGGCAACTGGACTACAGCCAGCGGCAATTATTCCACCGCGCTGGGCTGGGCTACCACGGCCGGCGGCAATTTTTCCACCTCACTCGGCGCCTTCACCGCGGCCACCGGCGATTATTCCACCGCGATGGGCAACTCCACGATAGCCAGCGGCACTAATTCCACCGCGCTGGGAAATAATGCCCAGGCTACGAATGACAATTCCTTTGTCTGGTCGGATGGTGCCAACGGGCCGTTTAATTCCACCACGAATAACCAGTTCAGCGTGCAGGCCAGCGGCGGCGTGCGGTTGGTGACCGGCGGCGCGGGCATGACCGTGGATGGCCAACCCGTGCTGACCAATAACGCGAGCGGTGTGAGCTTGAGCGGCAGCTTCACCGGCAACGGCAGCAGCTTGACCAATCTGGACGCCGGGCAATTGACCGGCACGGTTCCGCTGGCGCAACTGCCGGCTGGCATGGTGACCAATAACGCGAGCGGTGTGAGCTTGAGCGGCAGCTTCACCGGCAATGGCAGCAGCTTGACCAATCTGAGCTTCACCCATCTCACCGACGCGATCTTGCAGTCCCAACTGCCGCCCACCTTGTTGCACAACAATCAGCTCGGCGTGCAATTGCAAGGCTACTTCAGTGGCGCAATCTATGGCACCTTCACCGGCGACGGCAGCGGCTTAACCAAATTGCCGGCCAACGTGCTGACCAATGGCAGCGGCGCGACCGGCGCTTATTCCACCGCACTGGGCGTCAACACGACTGCCAGCGGCACGTCTTCCACCGCGATGGGCGGCGGCACGACGGCTTACGGCAATGATTCCATCGCGATGGGCGTCGGCACGACTGCCAGCGGCAATACTTCCACGGCAATGGGAACTTACGCCCAAGCCACGAATGATTTCTCCTTCGTCTGGTCGGATTACCAAGGCGGAATGATGGGCCCGTCCTATTTTGCTTCCACCGCCAATAACCAGTTCAGCGTGCGCGCCAGCGGCGGGGTGCGCTTTGTGACCGGCGGCACCGGCATGACGCTGGATGGCCAGCGCGTGCTGACCAATGGCGCGAGCGGCGTCAGCTTGACCGGCACATTTGTCTCCGTCTCCGACCGGAATGTGAAGAAGGATTTCGCGCCCGTGGACAGCGTGGGCATCCTGGAAAAGCTCGCGGCCATGCCCGTGACGCAGTGGCATTATCAATGGGAGGACGCCGGCGTCACCCCGCACATCGGCCCGATGGCGCAGGATTTCAAGGCCGCCTTCTACCCCGGCACGGATGACAAGAGCATCACCACCCTGGAATTCGACGGCGTGGAACTCGCCGCCATCAAAGGACTGAATGAAAAAGTGGATTCAGAAGTGTCCGCGCTCCGCGCCGGGAATGCGGAGTTGAAACAGCAGAATGACGCGCTGGCGCAGAAGCTGGACGCGCTGGAAAAGCTGGTGCAAACCCTGATTGAAAACCAATGAAACAAACAACCAATAAGGCAACTATGAAAAAACTACTACTGATCGCCGGACTGCTGCTGCCATTCTTGGGCGCCGCCCAAACCTACAGCATTGACTGGCATAAAATCGCCGGGGGCGGCGGCACCAGCACCAGCGGACAATACACGGTCAGCGGCACCATCGGTCAACATGATGCGAGTGGGGCACTGACGAACGGGCCGGTGACCGGCACCAATTATTATTCCGTCACCGGCGGGTTCTGGGTGTTGCCGCAGGCGGTGCAGGTTGCCGGCGCCCCCGTGCTCAGCATCGTCCCCGCCGCGCCCGGCTATGCCACCATCTCCTGGACGCCGGCTGTCGACGGGTTCGTCTTGCAGGAAAATCTCAACCTCGCCACAACCAACTGGGTGAATTCATCCAGCGCGGCCACCAACCCCGCGACTGTGCCGGCTGGCGGCCCGGTGAAGTTTTACCGCCTGAATAAACCTTGAAATTCACCAGCCGCCCGGACCAAGTCTCATGAATAAAGAAATACACAAGCGATGGATGCTCTTTGCGATTTTCGTGGTCGTGCAGGCGGAGTTCGTTTGGGATCTGATTACGCCGAATGATTTGATTGACTGGGTCTGGTATTTTATTCCGATTTATCTTTCCATCTATGTGGGCAGCCGCCTTTTTTCCTATCTGCTTGCCGGTTTGATTTCGGCTTTGATTCTGGCCGCTTTTAATTGGTCATCGACCGGCATCGACCCGGAAATAGCGCTGGTGAATCGCTACGCCGGCATCAGCACCGTCTGGTTCATGGCTGTGATCATCTCTCATTTTAAACAGGTTGAGTTAAAATATCGGTTGTCTGAGCAAGGCCTGCTCGATAAAAGTGCGTCGCTTCAGCGGCTCAATGAAATTCTGCACGCCTCCCGATTAGTGGCAGCTTCGCTCAACCGCGAAACCGATGCCAGCAAACTGCTGTCGGCGGTCTGCGAAATCCTCGTCAAAACCCGGGGGTATGTGACCGTGTGGATCGGGCAG
>CAIXBQ010000010.1 GCA_903917705.1 uncultured Verrucomicrobia subdivision 3 bacterium
AGCGAAGGGGATCAGACACAAATTTCACGAATTGGCGCGAATGGGAACGGGTCAGGAACTTCACCACCAGGCAAAAAACTTTATCGCTACCTTTTTCTTTACCACCCCAGGGCTCATCTTTTGTAAGTGCTTGATAGAGGTTCAAAAACTTTACCTTTTCTTTACCACTTTCATTTTCGCGGAGGTGGTAAAGCGGAAGGCGCTGATCAACCACCAAGGCACCAAGGGCAAAGCGGAATGCGGAAAGCGAAAAGCGGAAATGAACCACCAAGACACCAAGAACACAGGAAAAGCAAGGGATGAGACCGGAGACCGGAGACCGGAAAGAAAAGCGCCAAGTGCGGGGCGCACCGAGCCAAGCGAAAGGCAAGCGGCAGGTCCAGAGACCGGAGGCAGAAGGCATGGCAACCATGGGGCAATCATAGTCCAGACCGGCGAATAACGCAAGAAAATAAATAGTATTTTTAATAGTGATACATTTATTGAGCCGGTGGAGGCAAAACGGAAAGGGCTTACGCAAAGGTAGAATAGGCGAGGCGACTGACGAGCTTAACTCAAAATCCGGCTCGCGCGGACGCTCGCCCCACCTCCACCGCGTGCCAATCCCAAGTTAGAGAATATCCATCAAATATGTAGCGATGCTCTGAGGTCCTTAACGGACAGCGGTCTTTTTGGTTTTTGGCTTCGTTTCCGCTCAGTGACAGGGGTTTCAAACCTGCGCCTTCGCTGAAGCCTCGCCCAAAACCAAAAATCCATGCTGCCCATCGCCACATCTTTCATGTCAATGCTCTAAACGGCCATACGCCAACCCGCAGGAAAGGCAACCCAGAGTTGCCAAAAACCAGACCGGGCTACGGGAACTCAATGATCCGGTAGAATTTCATCAGGCCCAGACCGCCGCTTTGGGAACCGTCATCCACAAAACTAAAGACACCGTTGGTGGAAGTGATGAGGTTGGTGAAGGCCGACCAAACCACAGGCATAAGGTTGGTCGTCCATTGCACCTGAAACAGGTTGGTATCGCCGGCGCCCCACTGAAGCGCCAGGCCGTTGGTGCCATAGCTGACGCCGGTAAACGGCACGGCGTTGGTGACCGGGGCCGGAATAATGACGG
The DNA here is from genome assembly GCA_903917705.1 of uncultured Verrucomicrobia subdivision 3 bacterium. Taxonomy (GTDB): domain Bacteria; phylum Verrucomicrobiota; class Verrucomicrobiia; order Limisphaerales; family UBA11358; genus UBA11358. The sequence continues at coordinate 1,115 of CAIXBQ010000010.1, forward strand.
TGAAGAAGTTGGTGACGCTCAAGGGCGGCAGGCCATTGTCGGTGACAACGGTGGTGATCAGGTTGGTGGCACCGGCCTGGGCGAGAGCCGGCGTCCAAGAGATGACACCGCCGGAGGTAATAATCGCGACATTGGTGCCGGCCAAGCTGTTGGTGACAAAATAAGTCAAAATTTGCGCGGGCTGGTCCCAGTCACCCGCCGCGTTGGTGACGGCGAACGCAGCGAGCGGGGTGACGACATAGTTGGTCGCCGGGCCGGGGACCAGGAAGAACGGCGCCGTATTCGTCGGCGAATCCAACAACTGCAGGCGGTAGAAGCGCGTCGGGCTGAAGCCGCCGCTCTGCGTGCCGTCGTCAAAATAACTGAACCGGCTGTTGGTGGCCGTGAGAAATGAGTCGAAACTGATCACGCCATTGAAGGTGTGCCAGTTCACGGGCAGCAGATCAGCCGTCCACTGCAGGTGGAACTGGTCATTCGTCGGGGCGAACCAGGTGATCAGGAAGCCGTTCGTGCCGCCAATATTGGTGCGAATGATGCCGGCGATGACCACATTGGCCGGAGATGCCGTGACGGTGATGGCGAAATGGTTGGTGACACTCAGGGATTGATTAAAGAGCGCGAAAGGATTCGTATCCGTCACGCTGATGGCCACGAGGTTCGTACCGAGCTGCGACACCGAGGGCGTCCAGGCAATCACCCCGTTCGTGGAGACGGTCAAGCCGGACGGACCGCTCACGAGCGCGAAAGTCAGGGCGTTGGTGGGTATATCCGGGTCGGTGGCGGTGGCCCGGGCGATGAATGGAGCCTGCGCCAATATGTTCGTATCCGGCGGCAAAATGAGCGTGGGGGCGACGTTCACCTCGTTCACGACGACCGTGAAATTGGTCGTCGCACTCAAAGGCGGCACGCCGTTGTCGGTGACGACGACGGTTAGGGTGTTGGTGCCGGGGCCATCCACTTCCTGCGGGGTCAAGGTGATGATGCCGCTGTTCGTATCGATCACCGCCCACGCGGGCGAATTCGTCGCCAACGCGTAGGTCAGGGTATTCGCCGGCAGATCCGCATCCTGCGCAGTGGCCACCACGGAGTTCGTGGTCAATTCATCCATCGTCACGACCGGGAACGCATTCGTCCAGAACGGCGCTTGATTCACTTCCAGCACGGTCACGGTGAAACGATTCGTGCTGCTCAAAGATTGGTTGAAGAGCGCCCACGGATTGGTGTCGGTCGCAACCGTTGTGAAGGTATAAACCCCAGGTCCCTGCGCTTCGGTCGGCGTCCAGGTGATGATGCCGTTGGTATCAACCACCGCGTTCACGGCGGCCGGCGACACGGACAGGGTGTAAGTCAGCGGATTTGCCGGAACATCAGAATCGCTCGCCGGGTTGGTAACCGTCAAAGTCGCCAGTTCGTTGATGGTGTAATTCGTCTGGCCCGGCACATTCGTCGGCCAGTATGGCGGCGTGTTCACCTCGTTCACCACGACGGTGAACTGATTGGTTGCGCTCATCGCAGGAAAGCCATTGTCAGTGACGACGGTGGTGATGGTATTGGTACCAGGGCCGTCCACTTCCACCGGCGAGAGCGTTATTACCCCAGCGGCGTCAATGGTGGCCCAGCCGGGTGAATTCACGAGATTATAGGTCAGCATCTGGGCTGGATTGTTGGTATCCGTTGCCGTGTTGATCACGTTTGTCACCGTCATTTCATCCATCGTCACGGTGCTGTTATTCACGCCATTCGTCCAGAATGGCGGATTATTGGTCTGATTGAGGCCAAACACCGAGGAGAGGGCCAGGCTGTGCAGACCACCGCCGGCAAGGGCGGTCACATTGATCAAATTGGTGGGATAATTAAATTGGCCGGAACTGTTGTCGCCCCAAACCACCAACTTGCCGTCACTCTTCAAAGCGAGGCTGTGGAAACCGCCGCCAGCGATGGCAATCACATTCGTCAAATTACCGGGCACAATCGTTTCACCGTCGGCGTTATAACCCCAGGCGACGACCGTGCCGTCACTCTTCAAGGCCAGGTTGTGATAATAACCGGCCGCGATCGCGACCACATTGGTCAAGCCGGCCGGCACATTGGTTTCGTTGTCATTATTATAGCCCCAGGCCACGACGGTGCCGTCATTTTTCAAGGCCACACTGTGGAGGTCACCGCCGGCGATCGCGACCACATTGGTCAACCCGGCCGGCACATTAGTCTGGCCGGCGGCGTTGAGCCCCCACGCCACGACATCGCCAGTATCGCGGAGTGCCAGGCAATGATAACCGCCGCTGGACGCGGCCACGATATTGGTCAGGTCCGCCGGGGCATTGGTTTGCTTGAACTGATTGGAACCCCAGACCAGCACGGTCCGGTCGCCGCGCAAGGCCAGACTGTCCTTTTCACCGCCGCTGACCGCCACGGCATTATTCAAGCCGGCGGGAACATTCGTCTGGCCGAACGTGTTATCGCCCCAAGCCACCACGGTTCCGTCATTATTGACCGCGAGGCTGAAATCATAACCGGCACCGATACCGACGACGAGATTGGTCAAAACCGCCGGCACCGTGACCTGGCCGAAGAAGTTGGCGCCCCAGGCCACCGCGTTGGCCTGGTCAAAAACCTGGTCGAAGCCATACGCCACACCCACGGCGTTGCTGACCACCAGACGATAGTGATAGGGGAGATTGGTGAACAAACCGCTGATCCGGTTGGTCACAAAAGCCACGGCGGAATTGGAGCCGACATTGACCAGCGGCGTGGTCAGGCCGTAACCCCGGCTGGTGCCCCATTCGAACCAAGCCATGGCCAGATTGCCATTGGGCGTGGCCATGCCGTTCAACTGCGCGCCGGAGCCGGTGAGCAGCGTGGCCGGTTCAGTAAAGGAGAACGGCACCGGCCCGCCCACCGGATTGGTAAAGGTCAGAATACCGCCATAGTTGGTTCCCACGCTGTTCGTCGCGATCGCCTGGAAATAGTAGATGGAGCCGGGCACGAGGTTTGTGACGTCAATGCCCCAGTAATTGGTGGTGGTCAGGTTATTCGTCAGCAAAAGGCCCGACGAATAGAGCCAACTATTGGTCGTGAGGCCGTATTCGAAATACAGCATCGTCGCCGCACCCTCCGGATTGACCAAGGCATTCAAAGTAGCGGTGGTAGCGGTGATATTCGTGGCCGGCTCGGTGATCACCGACGGGATCTCCGGCAGCAAATGGAAGACCACATCAAAAGCGTAAGTGGCCCCGGCGGCATTGGGGTTCTGGATGCCGATATAATACGTTCCGCCGGGGATAAAATAGGCGGGCGCATACGGAAGATTCGCCGCCGAACCGTTCGTGCCCAGCGTCGCGGAGCCGCTGGTGACACCGGACAAGAGCTGCACATCCCCCGGGTTGTTGGTGATGGTCGGCGGCGCATTGGTGCTGAACCACATATTCAACGGCAGCGTCGCAAACAGCAGCTCATTGGTCGCAAAGTCCGCGTTGGTGGGGACATTGATCAAAAACCACTGAATGCTGCCACCGGGCAGGAAATTCGTCTGGGGACCGCTGTTGGTGAAGTTGATGGGCGGAATGGTGAAGTTGGTGTTCGCAAAGGTGAATTCCAACTGCCAGCTCAGGAGCGTGGCGTTGTTGGTCGCCCCGGCGCGGTTGTCCATGACCTCCAACTGCCAGACGCCGTAGGAGCGGGAGCCGATGAGCGAATCGAGGGATTGCTCGGCCTGATAGTAGAGGCGACCCGCCACCGGGATCAGGGCCAGGTCATCCAACAGCGCATTGGTATCGAAGATGAGCGTCTGCGCATTGGTGAAGACCAGACCGGCCAGGCTATCCGCCGAAGCCGCGAGCACCAGGGAAGTGTTGGTGGCAGAGGCGGTGAAGGAATAGGTTTGCGACTGCCAGTGGGCATTGGTGGAGATCCCGCCGCCTTCGGCCAGCCGGGTTCCAAGCTCATAAGTGAGGGCATACGTCTGGCCCGGCACGGTCGGCAGATTGGTGACCACCACGCCATGGTCCAACTGCAAGGAATTTGCCCCGTCAAACGGCGGCGGCGCCGTGACAATCTCCACCTGGTTGGTAGCCACCGTCCAGCCGCCAAAACCGAGGGCCGGCGTGTAGGTTCCAGGCGCGTAGGCATCAAAACTGTCCGTCATGACCAAACTGAATACAGTTTGCGGGACCAGCGGCGGCGGCGCGAATTTGATGGGCGTCGTGGTCAGGTTGGTATTCTCGGTAAAAGTCAGATACTCGTAATTGGTCTGCACCCCGCCCACGGTGTAAGTCCAGAAATCGGCACGGTTGGTGCCACCCGGGAAATTGGTTGGAAATTGATCCATCACGATCGTCAGGTAAGTCGAAGTCACCCCATTCGTGGGACCATAGGGCACATTGATGGTCACCGGAAGGGTGTTCTGCGGACCACCGCCGCCGCCCGGCGGATTGTTGGTCACGCCCGTATCAAAAATCAAAGTATTGGTGGCGACGTTCGTCCCGTAATAAACCGTCATCTGATCTTTCGCCGTATAGAAGTTATACGTGATCGGGAAGATGCCGGAGGTACTGCCGGTGTTGACATAATTGGTGTTCGGCTGGGCCGTGCCGTTGGCGGTGACGTTGATGATATTGGTGGTGATGACGGTCGCGCCGCAGCCATTGGTGCTATCGGAGCCGCGATTTTCCATGAGCAGATACCGCGTGCCATCCGGACTGATCAGATGGAAAACCAAGTCTGAAATGCGCGGATGATCCACGCGCAAGCCGACACTGAAAGCCCCGATCAAGTCCGCATGATCGTAGTTGGTGATGTAGTCATAGGTCACCGCGTCATCGAGCAGCGGCACCGGACCGGCGGAGGCGAAGTCCACCACGGACTCGGCGGAGGCCGAGAAGCCGAGGGTCACACCAAACGAAACCGTCCGGTCAACCGTATCGGGATTGTAAAGGCCGATAAAATAGCGGCCAAACGTCAACGGCGGGCCGTAGGAAATTGCGTTGGTGTTTTGCAACGGGCCGTTGGTCAGCCCGACGATGGCAATATTATTGGACAGGGTCGGCTCAACGTTAAACTGGAGCGCAAGCAACACCGGCGACGGGTAAGGCTGCGTCAGGTCGGCGGCAAACACGGTAAGATTGGTGTAGCCGACCGGCACATCCACATAATCATAAAACCAGCCGCCCGCCGGAACGGTGACAACGTTGGTGGTCCCGCCAGCGCCAACGGGGATGTGCGGCTCGATCTTCATGGAGAAGTTGTCCACCTGGCCGATGTGGGCCTGGGCGTCATCAAGTTCCGTCAACAGCCACAGGCCGGCGCCCTGCGTGCCGATGAAATTTTTCAGAGTGCCGGGCCCATCCGAAGGCCGGGCACCAAACACCCCGCCCTGGCCGCTGTCGTCATAAATGAAGTTCCGGTCAACCACCGCCCCCAGCGAGTCATGGTTGTTCAAGGTGGCATATTCGTTGCCGTGGCTCAAGAAGCCCAGCAGGTCGCCGAAATTCTGGTGCGTAATGGCGTTGGTCACGATGGCGGTCCGGACCTCGATCGGCTGCACGCAAAGGCCAAAGACATAACCAACCCCGGGATGGCGATTGTCGCCGTCGGGAATCTGCACCGGCAGGTTCAAGCCGTTGACATACACGTTGCCGTTCGTGTCCTGCGTGCTGAACGGATTCTGGCTGAACACGCCGAGGAAGCCATATTCGGCCGCCATCTGGTCCTCGCACTGAACGCCAACATAATAAACCTGCCCCTGCTGGGAATCGGTGTAATAGACAAATTTCGTGCCGCCCCGGGCAAGCGCCGCGCGGTCGCCGCTGACACCATTCATGCAATTGGAGATCACCAGCGGATTCAAATTCGTGAGGCCGGAGGCCTGCGGGTCGCCCGCCGGGGTACCCAAGGGGCTGGCCACAAACAAATCCAAGTTTGCCTCGGGCAGCGTGGAATTGGCGTCCGAGCCGGCGAACACGCCGAGGCGCGGAATCGACAACGTGCTGGGAATGAAGGTGACGAAAGCGGCGTTGGTAAAGGTGGTCGTGTTGGTAATGGCGTAGAAATGCCACTGGTTCGTCTGACCGGGGAACAACACGGCGTTCACCGCGTATCCGGAGTTGGTGCCAAAACCGATAGAATTGGTGCTGACCAACGGACCACTCGCCCCAACGAGCTGGTCAAACAGAACCCCGTTCGTGCCATTGACGCCGGTGACCAGCGGCGAGAGCGACGGCACCGGCGCGGGGGTGGCGGCGGCGACGGCAATGCCGTTGGTATTGCCGGCGGCATCGCTGGAGACCACCAGCGCGAAGTCCTGCACGAGGTTGGTCGCCTGGGTGGTCACCGCGTTCACATTCACGCTGCGGCCGATGATGGTAAGGGAATAATTCGTGGCGAGCGTCGGCGGAATGACAATGTTTTGAACATTATTGACGGGGTCAAAAACGGGCGCGCTGTTCGTCTGCAACCCCAGGCTGTAAGGCGGGGAGGAGGAGGCAAAATTATTCCCGTAATAGACCCGCCCGTTGGCCAAGTTGGTAACGACGAGGCCAAGACTGTTGACGAGCTTGAGGGCGGCGGCGGGATTGCCCGGCGGATCGGTCCAGGCCAGCGTGATGCGCAACGGCTGGCCCTGGGACGCGGCCGGCACGGTGATGTTGTAGGTCAGGCGGTCACCGGTCGCGAGCACATTGGTCGGATTCTGGTCCACGAAGAACAGCGAAGTAGCGGCGCCGGCGGCGGTGTTGGTGAGGCTGGGCGGAATGGAGTTCGGCAGGTTAACCAGGCCCCAGCCCTGCAAGTTAAGACCGTTGGTGACGGCGTAACCATAGGTGCCGGCGACCCGCGCGCCGTTGATGAGCATGGCCTTGAGCAGCGCGGGGCTGGGCGCGGCGTGGAGCGTGTTGGTGAAAAAGTCCTGCATCAGGGCCAGCACGCCGGAAACATCCGCCGCCGCCATGCTGGTGCCGGTTTCGTAGCGGTAATAATTTGGCGGTCCACCGCTGAGCGAATTATTCAGGTTGCTCAATACCTGGTAATAATTACCGTTGCTGTTGGTCGCAATGATCTCCTCGACCAAATCAAAATTCACCGGAATGTTCGTGGTATCGACCACGGCAAAGGCCAAGCCGCTGGTGATGAGCGTCTGCAGATAACCCGCGCCGCCATCGGGCGGGATGGCAACGGTGTTAGTGGTTGCCGCGAAATCAAAGGTGGTTGGATCCGCCGGATCCAAAGTGGAGCCGTCGCCCGAGGTGAGGCAAAATTTGAGCTGGGGGAACGGCACCGGCGACAGATTATTCGGCCGCGCATACAGAATCACCCCCACGGCGTTTGCCGGGATCGACATCTGATAAAAGCCGAAGCCGCCGGAATTCGTATCAATAATCTGCCCCGCGTTTTCGCCATTGAACTCATAATTCGTGGGATTGTAATACGCCAACTCATCCCATTGCCCGGAGCGCGTCGAGACAACGGACGAGCCCGGCGCGATCACATCCGGCTTAAAGCGGCCATACGAGCCCTCGGTGCCGATACCCACATTGCCGCGGGACGAATACGACGCCACCTGGGAACCGGAATCCGTCCCCGGATACCACGCCGCGACCGGATTGGTTGAATCGAGCGGCAGGTAGGTATTGGTGATGCTCCGGAACTGCTCCAGCGCGCCAACCGTGATGACGTTCTTGGCCGTGGCCGGCGACAGGATGGAATCCGAATTGCCGCCGTTGCCCAAATTATTGCCGCCGCCGTAGTTGCCGGCCGAGAAGACGAACAGCACCGACTGCGGGCCCGTCACTTCCGGCAGCGCATCGCGCGTGGCCGCGTCGTAGCTGGCGGCGGCCAGGTCGTAGGCCGCGTCGCCGTTGTTCCAACTGTTGTTTGAGATCAGCGCGTTGGTGACCGCCGGCGCCTCCTGCAAATACCAATCGGGGTAGGGGGGAGCCAAATAGGCATTGTGATGCAAATAGATGGAGGGGCCGGGAATGAAGAAATTGGTAAGACCATAATAGAAGAAATTGGTATCGTTGCCGCCCAAATCGATCCGGTCCGCCAGGTCAGTGTCGTTCACGCCGCCGCGGGTGCCGATACCGCCAACTGAAAACAGGCGGGCCAGCGGGGCCTGGCCGCGAAACTGGCCATTGGTCCCCGGCATGATGGAACCGGAAGCATTGGTCACGGTGGCCGACATCGTGCCGTCGCCGGCGATCTGGCCCGCGACGAAGGTGCCGTGGCCATCCGTGTCGTTGGTGCTGCCGGTAAAATCAAACGACACGCGCCCCGTCAAATCGGGATGACCCGCGTCAATGCCGGTATCGTTTACTTCCACCAGGACATTTGAGCCGGAAAGGTTCAGGTAGTTGGTGGGGCTCACCGACGTGGCTGACACGCCGAGCGTCGGTCGCGAAAGGTCATTGGCCGACACCCGCAGATGCGCGGGTTCCACGATCTGCACGCCGGGCAACCGCGCCAGCGCGAGCCAGTCCGCCGGAGCCTGCACCCGGACGATGGGGCCGAACGGGGAGCGATCCCGTCCGACGATGACGCCACCAAGATTGACAATTTGCGCCTCGGTCGCCGCCGCGCCGTCGCGGAACAGGCCGAGCGTCAGATAAGTTCCCGCCGGCAGCGGTTTTTGTTTCACCGCCAAATCCAGCAAGGTCGGCCGGGGCGGGCTTGAAATTTTCGCCGCCGCCGCGGCGGACGGTTGCGGCATGGTGCCCGCGGGCATGGCCGAGGAAATCTTGTAATACGGCTCATACGGCAGCACCGCCTGGATGCGCGCGTTCGCGGCCAACGCCGGCACGCCAGCAGACGGCAGCCGCACCAGAAAAGCGTTGTTCGGAATATAGGAAACAATCTGCGCGCCCGCCGCCATGAGCTGGGCACGAAATGCGCCGTCAATCGCGCCGCGCGCCTGAACGATGAACGCGCCCGGATCGCCGGCCGCACGCAAATGCGACGGAAGGTTCAGCTCCAATTTTGTGTCGGTATCAATGGACGCGTTCTCCAGCAAAATGGCGTGCGGCGCGCGCGTCAGTTCGTCATAGCCCTGGGGCGTGCTCGCTTTCGAGGTGTTGGCGAGGCGGAAGGCAAGCTGGTTGGTGCCAGCGGCGGAAGGCGACCCGGTGTTTTCCGGGACGGCCACGCCGGGACGGGCGACAGCGCCCGGGGCGGACGCCACGGCGGCAGCGGGCGACCGCCCGGGCGAAGGGGCGCCGCCACGCGGCCAGAACAACCACGCGCCGGCCAGGGCGAACACGCAACACAAAACCAAAATCACTTTACGCATAAAAACTTTGAACCGCCAAGACGCCAAGGCCGCCACGATTTTCAATGGGAAAATCAGGCGCCATCGGGGCCCGCGATCCGCTATATACTACTCTCTGGATTTCACTTTTCAAAACCGGCACGTTAAAACAAATCAAAAGCCTGGATATCCGGCAGGGTCGCCGCGCGACGGCGGTCCTCCCCAAGAACCCCAAGAGGGAGGAACGCGCACCTCACCCCGACCCTCTCCCCATCGGCTCCGCCGACGCAGAGAGGGAGAAACGCTCCCCGCAGCTTGACATCGGAATGCCCCGGTTGGTTCACGGGTTCAAAGCGCGAAACCGGATTCGGGGAAATCTTGCGGACGGCCACCAGAGGACAGCGCAGCGCGCTGTCCCTACCACCCAGGCAATTATGACCGGTTTTCATTTTGTCGGTTAAAAGGTCATTCCGGGCCCAGCACATTGAAACTTTCCACCACAACATGCGGCTTAGCGGTGCCAGCATTGTCCACGCGGATGACCGCGCGGGCGGCGCTCTCGGCCACAACCGAATAATTCGTGATCAGTCCAAAAAATTGTCCGCCGGAGGTCACCCGCGAATTAGCCGCGGGCCGGAGGGCCTGGCCGTAGCAATAGACGACGTAGCGCGGCGTGCCGACCCGCAGCAGCCCGATGGTCTGCTGCGGCAACCATTCATAAAGCTCATCGCTGATGTGGTATTTACGATAGGCATCCTGACCGCTGGGATCGATGGTGTTCAGAAACGGCGAATCTTCCGTGAACGCCGACACCCGCAAGATGTCGCTGGACCTGGTGAACGCCCCGAGCGGGAACAGGTTGGTGGCGGCGCGCGCGGCGTTGATGCTGGCGACCAACTGGCCCAGCAGGGAATTGCCGCCGTCCACCCCGGCAGGCTGGATGATCATGTTCGTCACGGCGGGCGAGGCGAGGTAACCATTGTAAGGCACGGGGGGCGCGGAATTCGACAGCGCCACCATGCCGCTGAACAACGCCGACCACGCGGCAAGGCCCGACTGGTTGATGGAGAGCGAGCCGCGCGTGGCGTTGTCGCCCAGCGCGGTGGTAAACAGGTCAAACAGCGCGCCGTCCTGCAACGGCGTGGAATTCATGGCATCGAAGTACCGGCCATTGGCGGCGTTCGTGTCGCCCGTCCACTGCACCCAGGCATTGGGGCCGGAGAGGCCGGTGGCAACGCCGGCGTTGGTGAGAATGTCGGAGGCCTTGAGATAAACCGTCTGCCACGGCGTGCCGCGATGGATGCGGCCCAACCAGCCAACGCTCGGATATTTGCCGGTCGGGAAGTCCCAGTTGTCCGGCTGCCAGACAAGCGGATCCTTGAGCTGCGTCAGGAAAGCCCCGCCGGTAATGCTGGACCCAAACGGATAGGCCTGGCCCCACGGCGACCAGCGCTTGCTGAGAGTATTGAGCAGGACGGGCGGCAACGCGGTGGTGGGATCATCGCTTTGGTGCAAACCGGTAACACCGGGATCGGTATAGTTCAAATCCGTGGCGAGATAATGGACCAGCGGATCATTGGCCTGCCAGGCGACATAGTCATAAGCCATCCGCAACGGCGTGAAGGGTGCCTGCACCGTCTGGTTGGTGTTGTAGTAGGCTTTGCCATTGAACCGGTAGAGTCCGTATTGCAACTTGCTGACGTTGAAAAAGCCCTTAAACCAGGCCTGCTCCGCCGCCGGCGTCTGGGGCAAATAGTTCGGCAGATTGGGCGGAGCCACCCAACGGGCGCCAGCGTTGGGCACCCCGATGTCGCCCTTGGAAACAGCTATCTGGTTCACCACCCCCAAAGTGGTGCCGCTGGGGCTGCCGCCCGTGATGGGGTTCGTGGTCCAAAGACCGTGATTATTGTTGGCCGGATCGGACGGATCGGCCAGTTCCGCATTCAGATCACGGCTGTTATCCGGCCCGGCGAAGTGGACGTAGTCAATGACGTGCGTGACGCCGTTGGTGGTATTCAGAATGAACACCTGCAGGCGGTTGGTCGTCAACAAGCCAAAATGAGGCAGGGCGGGCGTGTTAACATTCGTCTGATAATCCGTGTTATACGGATCAAAACCCGGAGCGCCATTTGGCAAAGCATTGGGGTAGCCGGCATAGCGGTAAATGGAATTGGTCAGCAGCACCGCCGTGCCATTAAACGGAATCACGAAGGAATTGTTATAAGCATCCAGCACCGGTGCCGAAGGATCGCCCGCCCAAATTGTGCCCGGCCAGTTCCAGTTGTTTGTGGCGGCCACAGTGGCGATGGGCAGGAACTGCTTGACGAGCACACCAGGGGCCGGCAACGCATCATTGGTCAGCAACACCGAGGCATTGTCGCGGGCGACGACCGTGAGATTGCCAAGATAATTCGATTGATAGGAATTCCAAAGCGAGCAGCCGAGCGAATTACTGATGCTAAAAACATACATCTGGTTCGTCCGGTATTCGCTCAAGCCGGGCGTGGGATCCGCCGCAGAGATAGCCGGCCGGGTGACCTGGAGCTTGCGCTCGACCTGGACGGCACTGAGCAGGTAAAACTGGTTAAAGTTCGGCAACCCCTTCTTCGCGCCGACAATCCACGGGACACCATAGACATTCCGAGTGTCATGCCCCGGCACCAATTCCGTAACGTCAATCACGTTGTTCAACACCGGATCGGCGACGCCCGACACACTGGATACATATTCATAACCGTCAATGTAAACATCCTTAAACCCATTCTGGTTCACCACCCAGAACACCGGCCGGAAGACGGAGGGAAAAGGCGAGTTGGTGGAAGCGTCGAACATGTTCGCCGCGAGCTGGAGGATACGGTTGACGGCGGGGGAATAGACAAAGCGGTTGCTGACCAACACGGGGATGTTGGTGATGCCGAACGGGGCGCCGGTGTTGAAGGCAGCCTGAAAAACATCGGAATTAAGATTGTTGGTCAGCCAACTCGCGGTGTAATAGCGCAGCATCAGGTCGGCGGCGTTGGTGAAGAAATCCGCCGCCGTCCAGGGATACAGGTTTGTCTCCATGCCGGGAACGACCGCGCCGTTGACGATGTTCTGGTAGTTCAGATTCATTTTGCCGCTGCTCGGCGGGGTGGAGTCAGTGCCCAACTGGTCCAGCATCCGATAAAACGTGTAGCGGTCGTAGGTGGAGACGTTGGTGCCGGCGCTGCGCAAACGATTGGTGAAACTGTTCAATCCGCCGGAGGTCTTGGCCGGATCAAAGAAATCGCCCAACGAGAAATATTTGTTGGGGTTGTCAGAACCGGCCCAGGGCGTGGTGCCCGTATTTTTGTCGCCATCGGCAGGACCACTCAAATTCTCGTTGATGTTCGTGGTGGTGAGCTGCAACGGCCCGTCACTGCATTCATCAATATTGTCGAACGGAAAGGCCAGGCCGGCGTTGGCAAAATAATTCCCGGCCGAGGCCAGATTATTGTAATTGTAGTTGTAGCGGTAGGACAGCAGCGCCCGGGCGTCTTCGAAAGCGTATCCGGAATTATTAAAACCGGCTGGTTCGTTGTATTGGTAAAAGCTGGAAGGGGCACCAATCGCCTGCCCCCATTGGTTGGTGTTCAAGTCGGCAAGAAACGCCGCAAGGTTCAATTCCCATGAGCCGATGCCCTGATTCCGGAAATAGCCGTCCTGCAAACCAAGGTTCTGGTTGAGCACCTGATTATGAATGTAATTCACATCCAGCGAATTGCCGATGGGCTGGGCGACAAAGGCGTAGCGGGCGAGGAATTTGTTATCGGGCGAGTGCAGGGTGTCGGGCCGCTCCAGCACGCCGATCCATTCGGGATCGCCCACTTCCTGAATGTAATTCCCGTTGGTCGCGCCCGTGCCGGCAAACTCGGCCACCCAGCCGTTCGTCTCGAAACGGCCGTTGCGGTTCAGGTCGAGATAGAAGGGGAAATTGTAGCCATAGGGCGACTGATTGGTTTGGACAAACACCGGCGCCCGCGGCAGCAAAAACAGGTTGGCGATGTTCTGGATCCGATCGACATCCGTCGCAAAGGTGGGCGAATGGACTGCATCGTTGTAATAATCGTAATTGACGTTTGTCGGATTGCTGATGCCACCCGCAAACCCATTCCAATTGATGTAATTCGTGGAGACGACCAAGCCGAAGTTGTAGGGATTGGTCGTGTTCAGAGCATAAAGGTTGGCGGCGATCTGGGCCTCGGCGGCGGAGAGAGCGGCCTCGGCGGCGAGGCGGGCGGTGGTGGTGTCGGTGGCCGTGGTCGCGGCGTTGCGACCGCGCCGGGCGAGGGCCAGGAAGGCGACGGCCATGACCAGCGTGACGGACAGCAGGATGAGGGTGACGACCAGGGCCACGCCGCGTTCAAATTGCGAATTGCGAATTGCGAACAGCGAAGGATTGGCAGCGCGGGCGCACCGCATAGCCACACCAACCTTCGGCGAATTTTTCCCATCCGCCATTCTTAAATTGGAATTCTTAATTGGAATTTTCATTGGTAGGCGGCGGGGTCGACGTTCTGGATGGTCACGCGCTGGCGGAAGAGGTGGACATTGCCCGAAACGCCGTTGAGGTAGAGCGAGCGGCGGTCATTCGGCGGCAGGGCCGGCAAATTGTTGGGCAGCGATTCGGCGCGCGCCAAAATGCGGTCCTCCAACACGCCGAGCTGCAATTCCACGGCGGCGGGAACGGTGTTGCTGAAGAAATAGCACTGCGACTCGCCCCAGGCCGGCGGGAAAAACAACACATTTTGCGCGTTGGTGTAGGGCGGGAAACGATTGTTATTGATCCAGGTGCCGTTGGTATCGAAGCCGCGCACCACGAGATGCACCACCCCGTCCATGACGTGGCTAACGTTGGCGTTTGTCCACTGGCTGCCATAGACGATGCTGGTAAAGTCCTGAAACAAAAACAACGGGTCACTCCGCACGCTCAAATCATTGCGATAATACCGGTAAAGCGGATAGAGCAGACTGCTGTTGGTGTTGTCCACCACATAGCCGACCCCGACCCATTTGGTGTTCTGCCGGCTTAAAACAAAAAACCAGTTCAACAGATTGGTCCGCTGGATAAAACTGCCCGGCAGGCTTTGTGTCAGCGGCAGATAATTGTTGTAATTGGCCGACGAGAAAAAATTCACCGCTCCCTTAACCGTGGTACCAACCACATTGCTGATGCCGCCGGATGGTGACAACTGGCGCAGGTCGGAGGTCATCATTTCCACCGTGGCGCGACTGCCTTCCAGGACATCCGTCTGGGTGACGCTGGCACGGAACGCCTGCTGGGTGGCGTTGAAGACGTTCATCAACGCCAGCACGATGAGGGAGAGCAGGCTGACCACCACCAGCACTTCCACGAGGGAAAAAGCGCGGAAATTTCGAATCGCGAATTGCGAATTGCGATTTCCGATGGCGGAAAAAGCCGTGCAAGGTGAAAGCGTGGCGGGTTTTGGCGGGTTTTGTCGCGTTTTGGCGGGTTTTTCCACCCATTTTTGGCGCGCGCCGGGAAATTGGCTCATAGGACCGACCGACCGACCCATGAATCCCAAGTTGGAGGAACGCCACCTCACCCCGGCCCTCTCCCCATCGGCTCCGCCGACGCGGAGAGGGAGACACGCTCCCGGCGTCCTGACATTGGAATGCACCGGTTGGTTCAAGGGTTCAAAGCGCGAAATTCTGTTTGGGAGAATTCTCACCCCGCCAGCTTGAAAATCGACTCTATTATCTGGAAGGTGAAATTTCATTGTCTGATGAACGACTGCGGCTGGTAGAAATACAGGAAGTTATTGGCGACATCCCGCGTCAACTGACCGCCGACGGTGGCCCGGAACGTCTGACGGCCGTTGCCCACATTACCATTGGGCAATTGCGGCCAGCGGAAGGTCAGGCGCAGTTCGCGCTGATTGCCGGCAAGCTGCTTGCTGAATCCACCGAACGGGCTGTTGGTGTCCACCGCCATAGGCGCGTTGACGCAATACAACTGGTAGGCAAAGGTGTCATCGCGCATGATGGCGTTGTCCTGCGGCGGCTTCTCGGCGGCCAGGCCGCTCATGGCGCGGACGTAGGCGGTGATGTGGTTGCTGTAACCGCCGCTGAAAAGATTGTTCGTCGGATTGAGATTGGCATCCGTGAACAGCGGCGTGCCCAACAGGCCGATGATGTGCGCGCCGTTGGTGAGGCTGTAATAGGCGTTGGGCGTTCCGTAAACATAAGCCGCGTTGTAGGTGTAACCGTTCATGCCGGAATTGAGCACAGCGCCATTGGCATTGTATTGCGTCCACGAATTGGTGATGGCATAGACGTAGTTGGTCAAATCGTCCGCGCCATGCGAGCCGCTACGGATGGTTTCGAGCAACATGGAGGCGTCCTGGCCGATGACAGTCTCCTGGCGGTTGTCGCGCTGGGTGGTCATGCCGTAGGGCAGCACGCCGATGATGGCCACGAGGGCGAAGCCGATGATGGCGAGACAGATGGCAATCTCGATCATCGTAAAAGCGGCGGAATTGCGAACGGCGAATTTCAAATGACGAATCCGGACGCCGGCCCCGCAACGAGTGAAGGCGCGGTCATTGACGAGAGCCCCGTCAACGCGGCGGCCGCGCGAAATGGCAAAGGGAATTTTCATTGCACTTTCTGCTTGAGCAGGCCGGCGCGGCCGGTGAGCCGGTCAATGTGAATGACGTTGAACATGGAATTAGTGCTGTTGCCGGGCGGGCTTTCGTCAAAGGTCGCCGGCAAGAACTGCAACGCCTTGCTGGAGTTCATCGCATAGAGGGGGCTGCCCTGGGCCAGCGGGATATATTCGTCCCGCGGCGCGAGGTTCACACCATCCACGGTGAGCTGGCCCATATAGTTGAAGGCGATGTAGGGCAGCAGGATACCGGCAGGCACATTCGCCTCCGTGGGAAATGGCAGGCTGGCAGTATAGTTAAACTGGCTGACGGGATACGCCACCGCCGGACTAAAAGAATAATCGTAAATAAACGTATTATTATAAAACTTGTTCGTGGCGATGAACGAGCCGTCCGGCAGCAACTTCCACTCGGAGAGGTACTGGGGCACACCCTGGCCCGGCTGGTCGCCCACCGAACGCAGCGAAACAAAGGCGTAGCCGGTCAATTGCTTATCCAATAAATTGATGACGTTCGTATACTCCGCAGGCGACAGGCTGTTCGTCCAAGCGGAACTGGCAGTCAGGGGGGGCAGCCAAAATGCCGCCGGCACAAACATCATGTAAACGGTGGTGCGCTGGCTGATGGCGAGCTGACGGGCGCGGGCGACGTCGTCCAGAATCTGGCGCGAGGCGCTGACCTGGACATTGGACTTGCCGAGGTTCTTGAGGGCGGGCACGGTGAGCGCGGCGAGGATGCCGAGGATGGAGATCACCACCAGCATCTCGATCAAAGTAAAAGCACGTTGAAAGTTGAAAGTTGAAGGTTGAAAGTTAAGGGCGTGGCGCAGCTCCCGGTGTTGGCGGGCGACCGGCAACTTGTAACCTGCAACTTGTAACTCGGCTTTCATTTTACTGCCAGCTCAGGACGTTATCCTTGTTGTCGCCTACGTTGGCTTTCTGGCCGGTAAGGGGGCTGTATTTTCCATCCGGCCCCGCCGACCAGACCATGACTTTGCCATGGAATAAAAAATTGTCAGGGTTGACCCCAAAAGTTGGATTGAACAAGCCGTTATAACCGCTTGATCCGTTCTGCTGCGAAACGCTTTGCAGCGAATACAGCCAGTCGCTGGTGCCCTGCTCGCTGTAGCTTGTGTTCATGGTGATGATGTAGGGATTGCCCCACGGATCGCGGTAAACAAAATCCGTGCCCACGCCGGGTGACGTGGTATCGCCGGACATCTTGGCGTTGAGATATTTCACCTGCTTGGGATTTTTCTGATGATTGAAGTTGGCGGTCGGGTTGCCAGTGGGATACGACGTCAAATCCATGAGAATGGCGACCGTGTTGCTGTTGTTGTCGTAGGTATAACCGCTTAGAGTAAAATCACCATTTCTCCCAGGACCAAACCCAGACATCATCCCCGTGGTAAAATCGCTGGTGCCGGCGGCGGCCTGCTCCAACGCCGTGACGGGGAACCGGCTGTAATCCTGATCATAGCCGCTGATGGCGGTGACGATGCCTTGGATCTCCGTTTTGGCCTGGGCAATTTTCGCGTGTTTTTTGGCGGCGGCCAGCACGGGCATCAACATGGCGGCGAGGATGCCGATGATGGCGATGACCGTGAGGAGTTCAACGAGGGTGAAGGCCGCGCCCGAGCGGCGCGGAGCGGACGAGGTTTTTTTCATAGGCTTGGGGAGATTTTTGCGACGGTCCGGATCACGCAGGACGGACGGCGACGGCAGCGGGAGCGCGGCGGCACCGCGGCGGACTTCCATAGCGCGCCGCTGGACGATGGCCGGACACCAGGAGCAATCGTGCCACTCGACGTTAAGCGAGCATTTCCAGCAGTCCGGGCCGTGTTGGTGATCGGAGAACATGACGGTAGATTCCTCACGGCAAAATCTGCACCTGCGACTTCCAGTTGCTCAAGCGATTGGTCTGGCCGCTGATGGAAAGGTCAATCCAGAGATCGTAGGACTTGGGATTGTTGACGCCGGGATACGTGTAATGGAAAGGATTGCCGGAAAGTCCGCCGTTGAAACTCAACCAATTGAGATAGCTTTGATCCGGCCCACCGACAGAGGCGACGAGAACGTTGACGGTATTGCCGACACTGGTGCAAGTGCCAATCCGGTTCGCCCGGAGGCCGGACAGGAAATTTTTAGCCACCGTCGCATCCTCGCCGCCGCCCTTGGTGCAGTTCACGAGACCGCCGACACCAAAAAAGGCAGTCAACTGATTGCCGTCGATTTGCGCACTGCCATCAAGAGTTTTGTAAACGACCGGCGTGACATTAGCACCGCTGACTCTGGCGGTGCCGGACAGTTCATAATAGAGCTGGTTACACAGCGGATTGAGCGGGTTGCCGGCCGGATACGAGCCGCACTGAGCCTTGTAATTTTCCAGCGCGGTCTGAATCTGATCCAGCTCGGCGCGGGTGGTCTTGAGGTATTGCTGGCGCTTGACCGATTTCAAGACGGGGATGGTGAAGCCCGCCAGCAAGGCCATGACCGAGATGACGACGAGCAATTCCACGAGGGTGAAGGCCCGGGAACCGCCGATTTTCGATTTTCGATTTTCGATTTTATTCATGGTCATTTCAATTCCTGTTCCATGCGCTCGCTCAACCACTGCTTGATCATGCTCTGATAGTTCAGAAACCGCGTCCGGGCCAGGCGCTTGATGCGGGCCAGCATACGCGGGTCGAACCGGAGCGTGACGGTGACGGACTCCGACGACTCGGCATTGCCGGCGGTGGCGGACTCCATGAGCCGCAGGTCGGGCCGGTGCTCGGTCCAGAACAGCGCCTCGGCCTCCTCGCTCTCGAAGAGGGGGACTTCCTCCCAGTTGGCAAATGTGCGCATAGTCTGATGGATAATCGGATCAGTGGATCAAGGGATGGATGGAACATTGCGACATCCAATCATCCATTAATCCGACAACCCACAAATCCGGTTTTTGTTTCATTGGAAAATGTTATCATTGGGACAGGGTCTGCCCCATCTTGCGCTGATAGAAGAACCGCTCTTCCGGCTCAAACGGACGGGCGAGCAGCACCCGGACCTGCCGCCCGTTGGTGCGATACACGCTCAAAACGCCGATACCGCCCGCCGACATGCCGAGGTTGAAAAACCGCGCCTGCACGCCGAACCGGGGGGAATCAGGCATCAGCCGGACAGCGAATGCGTCCTCAAACGATTCCTCTATTTCCCGTTGATTCAAAGAACCAAGCTCAAAAGGCGGGTTATTCCAATCGAACTCCATAACGGGTCAGTTGTAAATAATTCGCCCATGCAATGTGAATACAATGTATTTACTCATGAGGGCGGGTTTTGTCAAGTTTTGGACGCAAAAAAGCGATTCCGGGCTGATTTCAGTCTTTGCCTTTTTTACCTTCGCCTTCACCGCTCAAGCTGGTGATCATGGCAATCAGGGGCAAAAACATGGCGATAACGATGCTACCGACGATGACGGCCAGAAAGATGATCATGATCGGCTCGAGCAGCGAGGTCATGGCGGCGACGGCGTTGTCCACCTCTTCATCGTAATTGTCGGCGATGCGCAAGAGCATTTCGGGGAGCGCGCCGGTCTGCTCGCCGACGTCCACCATGCTGACGACCATGGGCGGGAACACGCGGGAAGCCTCCAGGGGCGCGGTGATGGTCTCGCCCTCCTTGACGCTTTCATGGACCATGGCGACGGCGTTGGAGATGATGACGTTGCCGGAGGTTTCCTTGACGATGGTAAGCGCCTGCAGAATGGGCACGCCGCTGCTGACGAGCGTGCCGAGGGTGCGCGCGAAGCGCGAAATGGCGACCTTGCTGATAACCGGGCCGATGGCGGGCATGACCAGCTTGAACTTGTCCCAGAGCCGCCGGCCGAACTTCGTCTTGATGAACAGCAGAAAAATCACCACCACGACGGCCAGGGCCCCCATGGTCATGACAATGTTATGGACGACCATGTCGCTGACCCAGAGGACGAACAGGGTGAACTTGGGCATGTCGATATTCATGCCGGCAAACACGTCCTTGAACTTGGGCACGACGTAAGCCATGAGCAAAATCATGATGCCGATGGCCACGATGAGGACGGCCACGGGATAGAACAGGGCGGCCTTGACCTTGCCCTTGATCTTCTGGGCCTTTTCGGAGAATTCCGCGAGGCGCTTCAAGACGACTTCGAGCACGCCGCCGAGCTCGCCGGCCTTGACCATGTTGACGAACAGGCGGTTAAAAACCTTTGGATGCTGCGCCAGCGCCTCGGAGAAGGTGCTGCCGCCCTCGATGGAAGTGGCGAGCTGGCCCATGATGCCCTTGAGGGTGCCGCTGCGCTCCTGTTTTTCCAGCACACGCAGGCCGCGCAGGAGGGGCAGACCGGCGTCCACCAGCGTGGCCAGCTGCCGCGTGAACGCGGTCAGGACCTTCGGCTTGACCCCGCCGCCGAGGCCGGGGATTTTGATATTGAGGTTAAGAGCGCCCTTTTTACCGCCGGGCCGGGCCCGACCCGCCTTGGCCTTGGCCTTTTTCCCCGCCGCCGCCGCCTTTTCCTCCTTGTCCGACTCGGTGATCTTGGTCGGAAACAACTGCATGTCCTTCACGCGACCGATGGCCTCGTTCTGGCTGGCGGCCTCGATGCTGCCCTTGGTCTCGTTGCCGACCTTGTCGAGCGCGACATAATTATACTTTGGCATGGCGGATCAGGTGTATTTGACGACTTCCTCAATGGTTGTATCACCGTCGAATATGCTGCGCAAGCCGTCTTCGCGCAGGGTGACCATGCCCAGCTCGACCGCCTTCTGGCGCACCACCACCGTGGGGGCGCGCTCATTGATGAGCGAGCGGATGGCGTCGCTGACGATCAGGAGCTCGAAAATGCCCTTGCGGCCCTTGTAGCCGGTGTCGTTGCAGGTGGAGCAGCCGCGCCCGTAATGAAAGACCTTGTCGCCGAGGTCGTGCGGCGAGAGGCCGAGCAGGGACAACTGCTGCTCGGTCGGCTCAAACGGGGTCCGGCAATTTTTACAGATCGTCCGGACCAGCCGCTGGCCGAGCACGGCCATCAGGGTGGAGGAAATCAAGAACGGCTCCATCCCCATGTCCACGAGACGGGTGACGGCGCCGGGCGAATCATTCGTGTGAAGGGTGCTCAAGACCAAATGGCCGGTCAGGGACGCCTGGATGGAAATCTGCGCCGTCTCCAGATCGCGCATTTCACCGACCATGATGATATCGGGGTCCTGGCGCAAAAAGGATTTCAAGGCCTTGCCGAAGGTCATGCCCACGCCCTCGTTCACCGCCACCTGCATGATGCCCTCGATGTCGAATTCCACGGGGTCCTCGGCGGTGAGCAGCTTCGAATCGATCGTGTTGACCCGGCGGAGGCAGGAGTAAAGGGTGGTGGTCTTGCCGCAGCCGGTCGGGCCGGTCACGACAAAGATGCCATTGGGCCGCTGGATGACCTCGGTGACGAAATCATAGACGTATTTGGGAAAGCCGAGCGACTCGATCTCGAGGTTCACCGAGGAACGGTCCAGAACGCGGAGCACGACCGATTCGCCGAACGCGGTGGGCAGGGTGCTCACGCGCAAGTCGATCTGCTTGCCGGACACCGTCAGGCTGATGCGCCCGTCCTGCGGCAGGCGGCGCTCCGAGATGTTCAAGTTCGACATGACCTTGATACGGGAGGTCACGGGGAGGGCGAGATGCTTGGGCGGCGGGGCCATCTCGTAAAGCGCGCCGTCCACGCGGTACCGGATGCGGAACTCGTCCTCGAAGGGCTCGAAGTGGATATCGCTCGCGCGGTCCTGCACCGCCTGCTGCAACACCAGGTTCACGAATTTGACGATGGGAACCTCGTTCGCCAGCGCCTCGGCGGCCTTGGCGTCCTCGCCGGCCTCGCTGACTTCGCGGGCGATCTCCTTATCCGAGCCCAGCTCCTTCAAGATTTCCGCAAAACTCTCATTTTCCTCCTGGCCGTAAAAACGCTCGATGCCCTTGAGGATGTCCGCCGGATCAGCCACCACGATCTGCACATCGCGCTTGGCGATGAAATGGATCTCATCCGCCCGCGCCGGGTCGAGGGGGTCAACCATCGCGACCTGCAGCGTGGAATCCGCCAAAGCGACCGGCAGGCATTTATACATCTGCGCCACCTTGGCGGGGATGAACTTGAGGACGTCCGCGGGAATCTCGCGGTCCCGCAACGACACGACTTCCGTGCCCAAGGCCTCCGCCTCCACCCGCAGGATGGCGTCCAGCTTCATGATGCCGAAATCCTGCAGCAACTGGAGGACCGGGGTATTGCCGCGCTTGAACTCGGCGACCACCTCCTCGAACTGCAGGTCGTCAATCAGCGCCTGCTCGTGAACGAGGGTCAGCAACGGGTTGGAAATATCGTCGGACATTAAAAAAAGCGATTATTTTTTCTGGTCACCCTTGCCCACGGCCTGCGCCAGATCCAGCTCCTGCAACTTGGCCATGATGGTCGTCGGATCCTGCGCCTTGTTAATGACCTCCTCGCGGGCGATGAGGCCGGCCATGAATTTCTCCAGCAGGAAGCCGTCGAGGGTGACCATGCCCCATTTCGCGCCGGTCTGGATGTCAGAGTTGATGCGGAATGTCTTGTTGTCGCGAATGAGCGCAGCAATGGAGGGCGTGTTGATCATGATCTCAAACACCGCCACGCGGCCCGGCTTGTCGATGCGCGGCACGAGCAACTGCGAGATCACCGCCTGCATTACCGTGGAAAGCTGGATGCGGATCATTTCCTGCTGGTTCACGGGGAACGCGTTCACGAGGCGGTCAATGGTCTTGGCCGCGCCGGTCGTGTGGAGGGTGCCAAAGACCAAGTGGCCGGTTTCCGCCGCCGTGATGGCGGCCTCGATGGTTTCGAGGTCGCGCATTTCGCCGACCAGAATCATGTCCGGGTCCTGGCGCAGCGCGCGGCGGAGGGCCTCGGCGAAGTTGGGCACGTCCACATGGACTTCGCGCTGGGTGATGAGCGCCTTCTTGTGCTTGTGGTAATATTCGATGGGATCCTCAATGGTGATGAGGTGAACCTCGTCACGCTCCTCGTTGACGAGATTGAGGAGGGACGCCAGCGTGGTGGTCTTGCCGGAGCCGGTCGGGCCGGTGACGAGGATCAAGCCGCGGGGCTTGAACAACAGATCCTTCACCGACTGAGGGAGGCCGATCTGCTCAAACGTGAGCATCTTGCTGGGAATCTGGCGGAGGACCATGCCGAAATTGCCCTTCTCCTTGAACACGCTCACGCGGAACCGGGCCGCCTCGCCGAAGGCGAAGGCGAAGTCCGCGCCGCCGCGCTCGCGCACCTGCTGGATATGCTCCTCGGAGGTGATACTGCGCATCAACTCCTCAGCGTCCTCCGGCCGGAGCGCCGGCCCCTCAACGCGGTGCAGAATACCGTGGACGCGGATCGTCGGCGCCGTGCCAACGCGAATGTGCAGGTCGGAGGCGTTTTCGGACACCACCAGCTGCAACAAATCTGACATCGAGTATGACATGACTAAATCTCCAGTACAGTTTTGCTATAATTATCTGACAAACCTCAAATCATTTCCTCACGCTTCATCGCCGACGGTGGCGCGGATGACCTCCTCCGGCGTGGTCATGCCGGCGAGGACCTTGCGGATGCCGTCCTCACGCAGGGTCCGCATGCCCATCTCGCGGGCGCGGGCGCGGAGCACATTCGTGGGCACGCGATCATAGATCAGCTTCCGGGCGTCATCATCCACCACAAAGATCTCGAAGATGCCCATCCGGCCGCGGTGGCCGGTGTTGTTGCAATTGGCGCAGCCGCGACCCTTTTGCACCGTGGCATTTTTCAGGTCATCCCGCTTGAGCCCCAGGCCGCTCAACTCCAGGTCCGTCGGGTCGTAGGGGGCGATGCATTTCTTGCAAATCTTGCGGACCAGCCGCTGGGCCATCAGGCAGCGCGTGGAGGAGGCGACGAGAAACGGCTTCACGCCGATGTCCACGAGACGGGTGACGGCGCCGGGCGCATCGTTGGTGTGCAGGGTGGAGAAAACCAGGTGGCCGGTCAGCGACGCGTTGATGGCGATGGAGGCGGTTTCCATGTCGCGAATTTCGCCGATCATCACGATGTTCGGCGCCTGGCGGAGAATCGCGCGCAGGGCCATGGCAAAATTGAACCCCACGATGTCATTGACCTGCACCTGGTTGATGCCCGCCAGGACGTATTCCACCGGGTCCTCGACCGTGATGATCTTGCGATCGGGCCGGTTGATGAAATTCAGGCAGGAATAGAGCGTGGTGGTCTTGCCGGAACCGGTCGGGCCGGTGACGAGCAGGATCCCGTCCGGCAAGGCGATGAGCCGCTCGAACAGCGCCCGATCGTCGCTCAAGAACCCGAGCTCGGTCAGACCGAGCTTCAGGCCCTCCTTATCGAGAATACGCATCACGATGCTCTCGCCGTGATTCGTCGGGAGGCAGGACACGCGAAGGTCGATCAGCTTGGTCCCGATCTTGGTCTGGATGCGGCCGTCCTGCGGCACGCGATGCTCGGAGATGACCATGCCGGCCTGGATTTTCAGGCGCGCAATGACGGGCGCCTGAAGCCGCTTCGGCGGGGATTTCATCTCCTGCATCACACCGTCAATGCGGTAGCGCAGGCGGAAGCGCTTGGCCAGCGGCTCCAGGTGGATGTCCGAGGCGCGCAGCTTGAACGCGTCCACGATGATCTGGTTTACCAGCCGGATGAGCGGCGCGTCGTTGGCCTCCAGCTCCACACCGACGTCCGAAGCGGCGTTCTCCGCATTATCCTCGTTCAGCTCCTGGATGACATCCTTAAAGATGCCCGCGTCCATCGACTTTTTTTCCGAACCGTAATACTTGGTCAGGGCCGCCTCGATGTCGGGCTCCGAGGCCACCCGGAGCTCGATGTCCGAATTGAGAAGATGGTGAAGGGAATCCAGCGTGTTCAGGTCGGAGGGGTCGGCGATGGCCACGGCCACCTTGCCCTCGGCCTTGAACAGGGGGATGACGCGGTATTTTTTGGCCACTTCGCGCGGGATGATGGCGATCACATCGTCATCGATCTTCAGCCCGGACAACTGCACCACTTCCGCGCCGAACTGCGCCGCCTTGGCCTGGGTCACGTCGCCGGGGCGGATGACCTTGTTGGCCACCAGCAAATCCACGACGCCCACGCCGGCGGCGACGGCCTCCTCGCGGGTCTTGTCAACCACTTCGGCGCTGGTGAAACCGAGGTCAACCAGCAGGTCCAATAAATAATCGTCTTTTTCAGCCACGAGATTTTTAACGCGCCGACCTACTATTGAATTCGGTCGACGCGTGCGGAAAAGGTTTCACTTGCGCCCGCAAAAGTCAATCCAGACCCGCGAACTTTTATTGGCCAAAACCGAACCTCCATGGCCGCCGCCCGCCGAAAACACCCCCCGGGCGCGGCATCCATCAGCCTTCCAAGATGGCGGTGGCCGCCGCGTAGTTTTCCGTGTGGGTGAGGCTGAGATGCAGCTGCCGCGCGCCGCGCGCCGCGAACAGGTCCCGGCCACGGCCATGCAACACGACGAAGGGGGCACCGGTTTCCCGGCGGCAGACTTCAATGTCCTGCCAGCCCAGCGCCGCGCCGATGCCCGTGCCGAACGCCTTGGACACCGCCTCCTTCGCGGCAAAGCGGGCCGCGAGATGGGGGGCGGGATTTTTGTGCGACAGGCAATAGGCAATCTCGTCCGGCACCAGCACGCGGTTGACAAACCGTTCGCCAAATTTGCCATAGGACGCCGCGATGCGCGCCACCTCGATGAGGTCAATGCCGGTTCCCAGAATCATGAAAATCGTTAAATTGTTAAATTGTCACATTGATCCATCGTCAGGCAAGGGGCCGAGGCGACGGTCACGAAGCGCCATACGCCGCCATCGCCGCCAGCATTTCGCGCACGGCCGGGACCAGCCCGACGGACACCGCGCGGCTCACGATGCTGTGGCCGATGTTCAACTCGACCAGGTGCGGCACCCGGCAGAGCGCGGACAGATTTTCGTAATTCAGGCCGTGGCCGGCGTTCACCTGCAACCCCAATGCATGCGCCTGCTCCGCACCGGCAATCAGCCGCTGCAGTTCCGCTTCCGCCGCCCGCGGGTCACCGGCCGGGTTATGAAATTCCTCCGCGAAACGCCCGGTGTGCAGCTCCACAAACTGGCAACCGGTCCGCGCGCCGGCCTCAATCTGGCCCGGGTCCGGCGCGATGAACAGGCTCACCTCGATACCCGCGCCGTTCAGCCGTTTCCGCGTTTCAGCCAGGGATTTTTCGGCGGCGACCACGTCAAGTCCGCCCTCCGTCGTCACTTCCAGCCGCCGCTCCGGCACTAGGCAGACAATCTCCGGCTTGAGCTTCAGCGCGAGGTCCACGATCTCCGGCGCATTGGCCATCTCGAGGTTGAGCCGGGTCCGGATCTTCTCGCGCAACGCCCACACGTCACGGTCCTGGATGTGGCGGCGGTCCTCGCGCAAATGGGCGGTGATGCCATGCGCGCCGGCGGCCTCGCAAAGGAGCGCGGCGGCGACGGGACAGGGCTCGCCGAATCCGCGGCCGCGATACCGCGCCTCGCGGACCGTCGCGACGTGGTCGATGTTGACGCCGAGTTTAAGCATGAAAGTCAATGAGCCGGCGCGGGGGCAAGCGGAGCGCCGGGGGTTTTCGGGGGCAGGGTTTTCAACCCCGCCGGCCGCGGCGGCAACCGCAAATCACAGCCGGGAAAATCGGGCGCCGCCAGCCAGTTCGCCAGCGCATACATCTCCACCGCCGTGAACAAGCCCGGCGATTGGCGGGAGAACAGGAGCTGGTCGGGCGCGGCCTGCGTGATTTCGGTGACGCTCTCACCGGGCGCCGCCCCGGTCTTTTGCACCCACTTGAACGCCGCCGAATCGGCCGCCAACTGGCGGTGCCGGGTGATGACAAAGCCAAGCTGGCTCAGGTTCAACACCTGCGGCATCCGTTCCGCAGTGTTTTCCCAATGATAACAAACCAGATTCTTCTCCCCGAGCCGCTGGAGCCATTCCGGCGGCAGCGACCTGCCCCGCGGCGTGTTCGGAAAAGTCCCGGCCAGAAGAAATTGTCCCGCCGGCTCGGTCACCTCGCGCACATTGGGCGACACCACCGGCACGCCGCGCAGGGAAAACACCTGGTTCGTCAGCCGCGCGGTCACCGGTGAAACGAACCGGCCATGCGCATCGGCATCGGCCAAAGCCGGCTGGAGCCGGGCGACCAACTGCGCCATGGCACCCGCCGCATCCGGCACCGGCACGGCGGCGAAAGTCTGAAACGGAATCTGCGGCAGCGACCAGACGAACAACTGGTCCGGGGCCGGCGAAATCCGGCACACCTCCGCCCACGCCTGCGATTTCAGCCACGGCGCAAAACCGCGCACGGCCGTGAAACTGGTGGTGGGCTGATGGATCGTGTTCGTCGGCACCCGCCAGTTCTCGAGGCTGAGCGCCAGATTTTCCGGAAAGAAAAACCGGCCGGACAGGCGCAACTTTGCATCCGGCGCGGTCACGGTGAACTGCGTCTCCGGCAGGCTGAGGTCCTTCAGCCGGGGAAACCACTGCGCCAGGCGCGGCCAGCTGACATCCGCGCTGAACCAGCCGGCGGGCGGAGCCGAAACCTTCAGGGCCAGGTCCGCGCCGATTTTTTGGGCGCCGGTGCCGGAATCGAAGACCAGCCAACCGCCCGTGGAGGTGAAACCGGCCGCCGGGAAGAACGGCTTCAAACCCGCCGACCAAAGGCCGGCGCGCGCCGGATCCAGCCGGATGGCGACCGCCACATCGGGCCGGCCAGTCGCCGCCGCCCGCGCCTCGAGAAACCACTCCGAGGCCTGCAAATCATCGAACAGCGGCCGCAGTTTTGCCGCGCCGCCCGGCACGGCCACCCCGGCATTGGTCGACAGCCAGCCCGCGAGCCAGACGGACAGCCGATCCGCCGTCACCATCCGCAGCGCCACCGCCTCGGCGGAGCAGAACTCATTGGAGAACGCGCTGAAATTCGGGGCGGCGCAGACCCTTGGCGCGCCGGCAAAATGAATGCGGGCGATCAAATCGGGATCCGGCAGCGCCGCGCGGGCGGCGGCGGCCGCCGCCAGCAGCGCGGAAACAAGAATCAGCTTTTTCATCGGGTCCATTGGTTTGCCAGATGCGCGGGAGAGTTTCAAGTTCACAGTTTCCGGCTTACCGCCCGGAAAAGTTGAAACTTGAAACTGAAAACCCCATCGGCTTTCATCCGGCGTGACCCAAACGCGAACATTTTTGAAATACTGGCTGCCGGTGCTGGCCTGGATGGCCCTGATATTTTCCGCGTCCAGCGACACCCAGTCCTACCGGCACTCCTCCATCGTGTTTGAACCGCTGGTGCACTGGCTCTTTCCGGACATGACGCAAGCGCACATCGAGGCGCTCCACCACGCCTTCCGCAAGGGCGCCCACCTGACGGAATATGCCGTCCTCGCCCTGCTCCTCTGGCGCGCCCTGCACCGGCCGGTGAAACGGGACACCCGGCCGTGGAACTGGGCCGAAGCCGGCCTCGCCCTCGCCCTCGTTTTTCTTTATGCCGCCACCGACGAACTGCACCAGGTTTTTGTGTCCCTGCGCACGGCGCAAGTTTCGGACGTGTTCATCGACACCACCGGCGGCGCGCTGGCGCTCGCAGTCCTGTGGGCCGGCAAACGATACTTCAAACCCACTTGAAACATGAACCGCCCGCTCGCCGCCGTCGTCCTCGCCTACGCCGCCGGCCTGCTGCTCGCGCAAGTCTACCTGCCGCCGCCCGCCGCGCTGTTCGCCATCTCGTTTATCGTCCTCGCCCTCGCCCTCGCCCTCGAAAAACTCCGGCCGCATCTGATCTGGCCGCTGCTGGCGCTCACCGGCTGGACGAATTTCGCCGCCCGCACCGCCATCCTGTCGCCGCATGATCTGCGGACGCGGCCCGGCGGCGAAACCGCGCTGGTCACCGTGCGCGGGGAACTCGCCGAAACCCCGCGCCTGAAAATCGTCGTCCGCGAGGAACAGGAACTCTGGCGGAACGTCGCCCGCGTGCGGGTCACGGAACTCCGCCGCGACCGGGATTTCCTTCCCGCCACCGGCGAAATCCTCGCCCTCACGCCCGGCGTTCCCGGCAGCAATTTTTTCGCCGGCCAGCCGGTGGAGATCACCGGCATCATCGCGCGCCCGGCGCCGCCGCTGGCGGAGGGGCTGTTTGATTTTCAAACCTACCTGGCGACGCGCGGCATCTATCACCAGCTCAAAACCGAGTCCGCCGGCGACTGGCAACTGCGCGAACCGCACCGGCCCAAGCCGCCGCTCACCGACCGCTTCCTGAGCCGGGCGAAAGCCACGCTCGCGCTCGGCCTGCCCGCGGAAGACGAGCCACTGCGCCTACTCTGGGCCATGACGCTCGGCTGGCGAACCGCCTTCACCGGCGACATCGGCGAACCATTTTTACGGGCGGGGACCATGCACCTGTTCGCCATCGACGGCCTCCGGATCGCGCTGCTGTCCGGCATGATGGTGGCGCTGTTCCGCGCGCTGCGGCTGGGGCGGGCGTGGGGCGGCGCGCTGGCGATCCCGATCATCTGGTTTTACACCGCCGCGACCGGCTGGGAGCCGTCCGCCATCCGGGCGTCAGTGATGATGACCATCGTGCTCGGCGGGCGGGCGCTGAAACGGCCGGGCGACCTGCTCAATTCCCTCGCCGCGGCCGCGCTTGTCATCCTGGTGTGGGAACCGCGCCAGCTTTTCGAGGCCAGCTTTCAGCTGTCCTTTTTCGTCGTCCTCACCATCGCACTGATGCTGCCGCCGCTGAATGACTTCATCGACAAGCTGCTGAAGCACGACCCGCTGCTGCCAAGCGAGCTGCGGCCGGGCTGGCAAAAAGCCCTGCAATGGGGCGCACGAATCCTGGCGCGCTACGGCGCGCTGTCGCTGGCCGCGTGGATCGGCTCGCTGCCGCTTTCGGCAAAATATTTCCACCTGTTCAGCCCGGTCTCGACGCCCGCCAACATCCTCGCCGTGCCGCTCGGCACGCTGGCGCTGATGGCCAACCTCGGCGCGCTGGTCTGCGGCCACTGGCTGCCGTGGTTCACCGAACTGTTCAACCACGCGGCCTGGTTTTTCATGGTGGCGATGACGCGGGTGAGCGAGCTGGCCACCCGCATTCCCGGCGCCTACTGCTACGTCCCCGAACCGTCCACGGCCACCATCGCGATCTATTACGCGGCGGTCATCGGCGCCTTCAGCGGCTGGTTCAAGACGCGGCGGCGCATCCTGGCGGGCGCGGCCCTCCTGCTGGCCACCGGCGGCATTTATTTCTGGCAATGGCAGACGACGCGCGGGGAAACCGACCTGACCGTGCTGCCGCTGAACGGCGGGCACGCCGTGTTCGTGGATGCCGACGGACGGAAAAACGACTGGCTCATCAACTGCGGCAATGACAATGCCGTCCAGTTCACGCTCAAGAATTTTCTCCGCGCGCAGGGCGTGAACCGGATTCCACGCCTGGTGCTGACCGAGGGCGACCTGAAAAATGTCGGCGGCGCACAAACGCTCGACCCGCTGTTTCCGGTTGGCGAACTCTGGACCAGCCGGGTGAAATTCCGCTCCGCCGCCTACCGCGAGGCCGTGGCGAGCTTTGACCAGCCCTCAGCAAATCAATCCGGCGGGCGGGGCGAGCGTCCTCGCGAGCCGCTTAAACAGAGCGGCGGGCCGACAACCACGGCTCGCGGGTACGCTCGCCCCACCAGCATTTCCGACGCCCCGTCGCGGCACAAGTTCATGGGCCGCGGCGACCTCGCCGGCGACTGGCAGGTGCTGTTTCCGCCCGCGACCACCAACTTCGCCAAGGCGGATGACCGGCCGCTGGTGCTGCTCGGAAATTTTAGCGGGACCAAAATATTGTTACTCTCCGACCTGAGCCGCGCCGGGCAAAGCGACCTGCTCGCGCTGGCCAGCACCAATGAATTGCGCGCCGACATCGTCATCGCCGGCCTGCCAACCGAGGGCGAACCCCTGTGCCCGGCGCTGCTGGCGGCGGCCCGGCCGCGCGTCGTGGTAATCGCCGACTCGGAGCTGCCCGCCACGCGGCGCGCCAGCGCGGCGCTGAAGGAACGGCTGCGGCAGGCGGAGATTCCCGTGATCTACACGCGGACGGCCGGCGCGGTGAAGATTGAAGCGGACCCGCGCGGCTGGAAATTGCAGGCGATGGACGGACAGGAATTCAAATCAGCCGCTTCCGCCGCTTGGTCACCGTGACCGAAACATACCGCGCCTGCCGGATGACGAACTTCTTCACCTCCACCGTGACCATTTGCGGCCGGAACTCCGCCAGGACCAGGTCCGCGACGTCGGCGGCCAGTTTTTCAATCAGCCGCCACTCGCGGCCGTCGCCAAACTTCAGGAGCCGCTGCGTCACGGCAAAATAATCAATGGTGTCGGCGATGGCATCGCTTTTGGCCGCGGCGGCGATATCCGCCTCGAGCCCGAGGGTGAGCAGCAGGCGCTGCGGCTGCGCGCGCTCCGCGTCCGGCACGCCGACGCGGTAAAACACTTCGAGGTCAACAATGGCGATGGCGGGCATGGTC
The DNA here is from genome assembly GCA_903917705.1 of uncultured Verrucomicrobia subdivision 3 bacterium. Classification (GTDB taxonomy): domain Bacteria; phylum Verrucomicrobiota; class Verrucomicrobiia; order Limisphaerales; family UBA11358; genus UBA11358. Next base: position 32,605 of record CAIXBQ010000010.1, read on the forward strand.
TGGTTCAGCGTCCCGTGAGTTCGCGCAGTTCGGCCTGCAACTGGCGGAGGCGCAGCTCGGTGGAATCGGTCAGGCTCTGGGAATAAACCGCCGGCACAATGGAGCCGCCGCGAAAGAAGTCGGCGAACGATTCGGCCTCGGCCTTGCGGAAGCTGATCCACGCGGCCTGGGCGGCATCGAACTTCGCGCGGCCGTCGGCGTCGAGGTGCGGGCGGATTTCGGCGCAAAGTTTTTGCAAGCGCCCGTCGGCCTGCTGGTATTTCGCACCGGCCTGCTCGTTCATTTCCATTTGCGTCAGGAATTTCCCGCCGGTGGAACGGCAGCCCACCGCGCCCAGCAGGCCGGCCAGGAGCAGGACAAGGAGGATGGTTCTCATGGGGGATAATCAACCAGGCGGATCACCGGCGTTTTTTCCGGGCGACCGCGTCCAGCAGGATTTTCGTCGGCCGGTTCAGCTGGAGCCGCTGCGCCTGCGCCAGCGGGAGCCAGCGGAATTCCCGCGCCTCCTCGTTCAGCACCACGCGCGGATTTTTGGCGGGGCACCGGCAGGTGTAATTGAGCAGCACAAAATGCGCGTCGCGGTAAAATTCCTTCGAGCTGATGCAATCCTGCACCAGCACGAACTCGATGTCCGCGATGTTCAGGCCGGTCTCCTCCTTGAGCTCGCGGCGCAAGGCGGCGACCGCCTTTTCCCCGCGCTTGATCTTGCCGCCGGGGATGCCCCATTTGCCCGACCACTTGTGCGTGCGGATCATCAGCACCGCCGTTTTTCTGGCGTTGAAGATCAGCGCGCCGACCGTGGCCAGCGGCGGCTCCACGGCGGACTCGGGATCGGCGGACCGGAGCAGAAAATGATTTTTCAGCAGCACGCGCTTCAATTCCCCGAGGTGCTCGACGATCAGGTCCGGCTCCGCGGCGCGGAGCTGGTCCAGCGTGTTGTAGCCCGTCAGCACGGCGCAGGAATGGATGCCGCCGTGCCGCGCGGTGGCGATGTCATGCTCCATGTCGCCGATGAACAGCGTCTCGTCCGGGTTCAGGCGGTTCTCGGCGAGGATCTCGTGGATCTTTTCGCGCTTGTCCCAGACATCGGTGTAGGGCTTGTCGATAAACCCGTCGAAGCCGTTGCCCCGGCACTGCAGCTTGAAATAATCGCCGTGCACCGTGCTCAGGAGAAACGTGCGGAACTGTTTCGCGCGGCAGAATTCCAGGAACTCCCGCGCATGGGGCAGCTCGCAGACGGAATCCTGCACGCCCTTGAAGCTGGCGTGGAACCACTCCTCCAGCTGCGGCATGGGGATGTGCGGCGTGTGGCGGTCGTAAAACTTCTTGAACGGCAGCGCGAACTCCGCGCGGAATTCGGCGAGCGACATCTCGGACTTGCCGGACTGCTGCAGGACAAAGTTGGACGCCTTCAGCACCGCGGGCAGGTCGTCCACCAGGGTTCCCGACCAGTCGAAAATGATGTTGCGGATCACGCGGAGAAATTAACCACAAAGCCGGCGGGAAACAAACGGAAACAAATCGGCCGCGCGCGCGGGGTGCAGCTTGACACTGTTCTGGCTTTCTCCCCCTCCTCCCCCGAGGGAGGGGAGGGACGGGGTGAGGAGGCCCAATGTTTCCGGCTCAAATCCCCTCACCCCAACCCTCTCCCCGCTTGGGCGGGGCGAGGGAGCAAGAACCCTGTCCAGATGCACCCGCGCGCGCGGCCCCGTATGAAATTGACCCGGGCGGCATTTCCGCATATAGGACGCGCGTGAATCTGGACGAAGCAAGCAGGAACTGGACGGCGCTGGGCGAAGACGACCCGCTGTGGGTGGTGCTGACGGATCCCGGCAAAAAAAACCGCGGCTGGAACGAGGCCGAATTTTTCGCCACCGGCACCGCGCAGATCGCAGACCTCTTCAGCCGGCTGCAGGCGGCGGGGCTCGCGCCCGCGGCGGGCCGGGCGCTGGATTTCGGCTGCGGCGTGGGCCGGCTCACGCAGGCCCTGGCCGCGCGCTTTGAAACCGTGGACGGCGTGGACATCTCCGCCTCGATGATCCGCCACGCCGAAAAGTTCAACCGCTTTCCCGGCCGCGTGCAGTATCACCTCAACGTCCGGCCCGACCTCGCCACCTTCCCCGCCGGCCAATATGATTTCATCGGCTCGCTGATCGCCCTGCAGCACACCCCCGCCCGGTTCCAGCGCGGCTATCTGGCGGATTTCCTCCGGCTCCTCAAGCCCGGCGGCTGCGCGTATTTCCAGACCATCCACGCGCGCGGCTGGCGGCGGCTCGTGCCCGACTGGACCGCCGACCGCATCCGCAAACGGCGCAGCCATGGCCAGGCCTTCATTCCCCTGTACGGCCTGCCGGTGAAAAATGTCCGCCGCATCTTCGACCGGCCCGGCGCCGGCCGGATTGTGAAGCACGACAGCTCCGGCTATGCCGGCTGGGAATCCCGCTACGCCAACGACGTGTTCATCGTCCAGAAAAACCCCGCCTGACCTTGCTCCTCGTCTTTCACAAGCCGTTCGGCGTGCTCTCGCAATTCACCGGCGACGGCTCCCCCAACCGCCCGCTCGCGGAATTTGATTTCCCGAAAAACGTCTACCCCATCGGCCGGCTGGATGCGGATTCCGAGGGCCTCATCCTCCTCAGCGATGAGCCGCACTGGAACGACCGGCTGCTCCACCCCCGCCACGCCCACGAGCGCGAGTATTGGGCGCAGGTCGAGAAAATCCCCACCCGCGAGGCGCTGGACCAATTGCAGCGCGGCGTGATGATCCAGGGCCGGAAAGCCTTGCCGTGCCGCGCGTGGCTGCTGGAACCAGTCCTGGCGGACGGCCACCATTTCAAGGCGTCGGCAACCTGCTCCATGGTTATTCCCCCGCGCGTTCCCCCCATCCGCTTCCGCAAATCCGTGCCGGATTGCTGGATCGGGCTGGAACTCGTCGAGGGCAAGAACCGGCAGGTGCGGCGCATGACCGCGGCCATCGGCCATCCCACGCTGCGGCTGGTCCGCGTGCGGATCGGAAATTTCTGGCTGGGCCAGCTCGCGCCCGGCCAGTGGAAAATGTTGACGGCGGAAGAAACCGGACGCGTCACCGGCTGAGCTGCCCGGGGCGCGCGGCGGACCGGGGCGGGGCTTGTAATCCCCAAGCCCGGGCGTATGATGGCTTCAACGGGGCCGAGGCCAAATCCGGCCCCGCGCAACCAATAGGAATGCATCTATGAAAAAAACATTATGGTCCGTCTGCACCTTAACCCTGCTCGCCAGCCTGATCCTCCTGGGCCGGCCCGCCACCGCCCGCGCCGCGGAAGGCGACGACCAGGCTCGCCTGGAACGGCTGGAACATCGCCTCAACGAACTCGCCCAGCGCCAGGAACAAATGATGAACCGCCTCGGCGCGCCCGCGGAACGCCGCAGCCAGATGGCTTCGCCGGAAGGTTCGCCGCTGCGCCCGCAACTCGCGCCCCCGGCCGCACCGCCGACCGCGCCGGCCGCCCCCGCCGCGAACCGCGCTTGCAAAGGTCTCCACGACCTGCTCGGCATGCTGTTTTTCATCGGCATGATCTGCAACATCCTGCTCGCGGTCTGGATTTTCACCGACATCCGCAAACGCGGCGAAGGCTCGGGCATCTTCATCGTGCTGGCCTTGTTCGCCGGCATTCCCTCAGCGATCATCTACGCGCTCACCCGCATCGGCGACCGCAAGCCCTGACGCCGCCGACCCGGCGTCCGACAACGCATAAATTCACCGCCAACCCGGATGGTTCCGCGCGGCGCCGCTACGCCCGCGGGTTCCGGCTCGGGGACGGCAGTGATGCAACCCGCTTGGGACGGCAATTTATTCCCATCGTTGGCCCTGCAGAAATGAACCCGCGCTGGTAGGGTTGAACTGCTGGTCAGCCAATCCCGGCGGCGCAGCCGCTCCCCGCCACCAAACTCGAGCGGCATGGATATATTAGCGCGTTGAGTGGAAACATTGCCGCCACGGAGGGAATTATTTCCGCGCCGGATGGAATTAGTGGCGCGCCGGATGGGAAAAATCTCAGACCAATTCAGATTTAACCCAGACCATTTTCTTTTCGGTCTGGACCTAAACAAATTCGGTTCAGACAAATTCTAAAATGGTTCGGACTAGTTGATAAATGGTTCAGGCTAATTTTAGTTTGGTTTTGACCAATATTATATTGGTCGTGACCAATCTGTAACTTGTCTAGACTAAATCCAAATTGGTCAGAGTAATTTTCCATCCGGCAGTCGCCGGATGGCAACCTGAGGCAGTTTTTCGCCGGTTTTTATGCGTTTAGCCGCGATATTCCCCTGCCGGGCCGGGTTGACGGCAGGCTTGACCGCATCTGGCGCGGGGTGTAATACCAATTACGTTAATAATGTAGTATAACGGCTGGAGAGAAACTGTTTGCTTGATCGAGAAGCCAGTCGAAAATAAGAGAGCGGACCCGGCGGGCGTCCCGCCAGAAGCGTTGGAGTTCGTCGCGCAGCACGACTTC
>CAIXBQ010000011.1 GCA_903917705.1 uncultured Verrucomicrobia subdivision 3 bacterium
CAAGGTCATTTTGAAGGCCTCACTGTACCGGATCCCACTCTTCCTCACGCCATAATTTCGTTCCATAGGTGACAACCTATTTCAGGACGGGACCGTGACGAAATTTGTGAAGCAGATGGGCGACAAGATGGATTATCACGTGGCGATGGACACGGAAGAGGGGTTCATGGCCGAGAACTGGATGAAGGCCGCCAATCAGAACGGCATTCCCGCGGCGTTTCTGGTGCAGGCAGGCAAGGTGATCTGGATCGGCCACCCGATGAGCCTGGAACCGTCGCTGAAGGAGGTTGCGGCGGGGAAATTTGACATTGGGAAGGCCAAGCAGCGCGCCGCGGCGCAGCAAAAGGTGGAGGCGTTTTTCGAGAAGGCCACGAAGGGCGGCGACGAGGCGGAGTTGGCCAAGGAAGGCAAGGAGCTGGAGGCGCTCGACAAGGAACTCGGCGGCATCCTGCCCGGCGATGAAAAATTCGACGCGCAGGAAATCCTGAAGCAGGCGAAATTCCAGTCGGCCATGCAGGCTTACCAGAAGGCGGTCTTTGCCGGCAAGGACGACGCGGAAGTCGCGAAGCTGGAAGCCGCCGCCAAGGCGGTGGCGCCGAAGGAGATGGATTTTGACGCGATCAAAAAGCAGCTCCAGCAGTATGCCTCCCGCGCGAAGGGCGGCCAGGATGCCCAAACTATTTTTGATAAATACACCGCCGCCGTCGGCGAGAATGGCGACAAGGAAAAGGCGGCCGACCTGGCCAAGCAGCTGGGCGACTTGAAGCTGACGGACCCGCAGTTGCTGAATGAAATGGCCTGGACGATCCTCACGGACGACACCATCAAGCAGCGGGACTTGCCGCTGGCCACGAAATTGGCCAAGGCGGGGGTGGATGCTTCGGAGGCGAAGGAACCCGCCGTGCTGGACACCTACGCGCACGCCCTGTTCGATTCAGGCAAGGTCGCCGAGGCGGTGGAGTTTCAGAAAAAGGCCGTGGCCGCCTGCGAGGATGCGGACATGAAGTCGGAATTGTCCGACACGCTCAAGAAATATCAGGCCGCCGCTGACAAGGCGAAGCCGTAAGCCGCGAGCTCACGAGCCGCCGTAATCCGACGCCTTGGCCCCGGCGGCGAAGCGGAGCCACGAGCGGAAGATGAGGGCGAGCTTGCGCGGCTTGCCGAGCCGCACAGTTTGCGGACCGAAGACGTTGAACTGTTCGCGCTCGAGCTTTTGGAGCAGCCGCCAGTAAACCGAGCCCATCAGCTCGGCGGCAACCATGGCGCGGCGGTCCGCCGGCGGCAGGGTCCGCTGCGCGAGCTGGTAGAAATGTTTTGCGCGGCCGGCCACGCTGCGGGCGAGGTCGAAATAGTTATCGGAGTATTTTGACTCGAGAATCTCGGCTTCGGTGACTTTGAATCTCCACAGTTCCTCCTGCGGCAGGTAAATGCGGCCGCGCGCGGCGTCGTTCTTCACGTCGCGAAGGATGTTCGTCAGTTGCAGGGCCTGGCCCAGCGCCACCGCGTAGTCGTGACAGGCGGGATTTTTATAACCGAAAATCTCGATGCTCAAGAGGCCGACGACGGAGGCGACCCGATGGCAGTAGAGCTCCAGCGTCTCGTAATTTTTGTAGCGCGTCCGGTCCAGGTCCATTTCGCAGCCCTTGATCAACTCATCGAGCAGCGCGAACGGGAGACGGTATTTTTGAATGACGGGCTGAAACTCCTGGTTGAGAACGAGCTCCGGCTTTTGGCCGTCACAGGCCCGGCGGATGTCGTCGCGCCAGGCGGCGAGCTGGGTGCGTCGAGTGGCCACCGGCACGGCATCCTCGTCGGCCACATCGTCCACGGCGCGGCAGAAGGCGTAGAGGGCGGACATGGCATCGCGTTTCTCCCGGGGGAGGAGCACGAAGGCGAGCGCGAGATTGGAGGCGCTTTTCCGGGTGAGCGCGCGGCTGTGCTGCATGGTCACGTTCCGTGCGGCGGCTCGTCCGGATCCCGCATCGGCGGCAGGCCGCCGGTCTGGGCGAGCGTGGGGTTGAGCTGGCGATGGTGACGCTTGCGGTGCTTGCGTCGGTGCTTCCGGCTTTTCCTGGAAATCATGAACCAGATGATAAACCCGCCGACGGCCAGGGCCACGGGCACGAAAATGGAAAGGAATATCAGCCAGTCAGCGGATGCGCCGGGTTTGGGCAGGGCAAAGGGATTTTCCATCAGTCAATGGATCCGGCAGGGTCGCCGTCGCCGGCGGCCAGTTTCATGTTTAATCTTTGCATCCGATAACGCAACGAGTGCCGGGTAAGCTTAAGCCGTTCGGCCGCGCGTGTCAGGCTGAAATTGTTTTGTTCCAGGGCGCCGTGAATCAGTTCGCGTTCGAGGCGCTCCAGCGCGGCATCGAGCGACTCGTCCGGCGCGGGCATGGCGGGCGTGTTTTTTTGCAGGCGCGTTTCCACGGCAAAGTCCGGGAGGCTGGACGGCTGGATGTCGCGGCCGGTTTCAAGAATCAGCGCCCGCTCGATGACATTGCGCAGTTCGCGGACGTTGCCGGGCCAGCGATGGCCGAGCAGCTTCTGGCGCGCCGCGGCGGTGAAGCCGGCGGCGGGGGTGTTCATCCGGGCGCGGAACATCCTCAGGAAATGCTCGGCGAGCACCAGCACGTCATCGCCGCGGTCGCGCAGCGGCGCCAGGTTGAACTGCACGACGTTCAGCCGGTGGAACAGGTCCTCGCGAAATTCCCCGGCGGCGATGGCCTGGACGATGTCGCGGTTCGTCGCGGCCACCAGCCGGACGTTCACGCGCAGTTCCTCCGTGCCGCCGACGCGCGTGAAGGAGCCGTCCTCGAGAAATCGCAGCAGTTTTGCCTGGAGCGGCTTGCCCATGTCGGCGATCTCGTCCAGAAAGATCGTGCCATCATCGGCTTCCTCGACGCGCCCGGGCTTTTGCTTCAGCGCGCCGGTGAACGCGCCCCGCTCGTGGCCGAACAGTTCGCTTTCCAAAAGTGTTTCCGGGATCGCCGCGCAGTTGATGCGGACATAATGTTCCGCCCGGCGGCCGCTCAAGGTGTGAATCGCGCCGGCGACGAGCTCCTTGCCGGTGCCGCTTTCGCCCAGGATCAGCACGCGCGCGTCCGTCGCGGCCACGGTGCGGATCAGTTGGCGGAGGTCGCGCATTTTTTCGGAATCGCCGACGATTTGTTCGAGGCTGAAAATCTCCCCCGCGCGCGAGCGCAGCGCGGCGTTTTCGCGCAGCAGTCGGTGGCGCTCCGCGCACCGTGCGACGGCGTGGAATAATTCCTCCGGTGCGAAGGGCTTGCCGAGGTAGTCGATGGCGCCGGCCTTGATGGCCTCCACCGCGAGCTTGGGGGTGGCGTAGGCGGTGATCATCAGCGCCGGCAAATCCGGCCACTGGCTGCGGATTTTGCCGAGAAACTCATAGCCGCTCATGCCGCCCAGCCGCGCGTCGGTGATGACCATCAGAAACTCCTCCCGCGCCAGCAGGTTGAGCGCCTCCTCGGCGGACTCGGCGGTGCGCACGGCGTGGCCCTCGTCGCCCAGCATGGTCTGGAGCGAGCGGCGCATGTTTTTCTCGTCATCCACGACGAGCACGGGTGGCAGGGGCAAACTCATTTCAATTGATTATAGGGCTTGGACAGCGCCTTTGCCGGCAATGTTACCGTGAATTTTGCGCCTTTTCCAAGCTCCGATTCCACGCGCACCTCCCCGCCGTAAAGCTCGGCGTTGTGTTTCACGATGGCCAGGCCGAGGCCGGTGCCTTTTTCCTTCGTGGTGAAATACGCCTCAAAGATCCTTTCCACCTTGTCCGGCGGCACGCCGGGTCCGTCGTCGGCCACGGAGATTCTCACCGTGTTGTCCCGCTGGCAATCCGCCGTAACCAGGAGGTTTCCCCGGCCGTCCAGCGCCTCGCGGGCGTTCTGCAGCAGGTTCACCAGGATTTCCGAAAGGTGCCCGCGCTGCATCAGCAGCGGCGGAAAATGCGCGGCGAATTTTTTTTCGATGCGGATTCCCGACGGCATGGCGGCGGGGAAAACCTGTTCGATGGAGCGGTTGATTTTCTCCACCACGTCCAGTTTTTCCACATGGCCCTCGCTCAGCTGCGCATAGCCCATGATCTGGGTGATGACGCGGTCGGCGCGGGCGACTTCCTCCTGGATGATTTCAATCTGCTGCGCGGCCGAAGCTTTGTTTTCGCGGAGCGAACGCTGGAGTGAGTGGGCGGCGTTGCTGATGACCGCCAGCGGATTCTTGATCTGGTGCGCAAACTCGGCGGCGAGCCGGCCGGCGGAGCGCAGCTGGTTTTCGCGCGCGGCAAATTCGCCCGCCTCGAACGCCGCGACCCGCTGCCGTTCAATCAGCACCTGCGCGCCGTAGCAGCAGAGGGTGAGCAGCCACAGCACGGACATATGGAGCAGAAAAGGCTCCGTGGAGACTTCACCCGGTAAATTTTCCTCGCCGACGTCATCCGACCAGACCGGCTTGCGCGGTTTGGGAACGGCTTCGCTGGCGGCGCGGGCAACCTGATTGGTCGCGTGCAGGCTTGTCACGCTGTGTCCCGGCGTGGTGACCATGGCCGTCCCGGCTCCGATATGTGGCGTTGCCAGCCCCGCGCTCAAATAAAACACGCTCAGGAGCAGGTTGAGAACAATCTGCGGAACTGCCACCGGGATGGTCAGGGCGTTGAGCATGATCAGGCAGGGAAACACCCAGAATACGATGCTGTCAAAACCGCCCGTGACCATGGTCATTCCGGCCACAAACAAGCCGTCCAGCAGCCCCATGGTGAAGGCCAGCCATTGAAACAAACTCGGCGGGAGCCGGCGCCAGAAGTAAAAAAACAGGGCGCCCAGAAAATTGCAAAAGACATAAACCAGGAAATAGTGTTTCAGCGTTTCCTGCACCACGGATCGCGTGGTTGGCGCGTCATAAAACCAGCCCGAATAAAAGAGGTAGTAAAGCACCACTAGAATCACGCCCGCTTTCGACGGCAGCACCACGTCGCGCTGCATGGCCACGATGCGCTCCGCCTGCTGCGTCGGTTCCGGGCGATCCGTCGCCAGCAGCCGGCGCAGTCCCTTGAGGCGATCCCTGACTATTTGTTTCATGGGCAAACCAGCCGTGTCCGCCGGTGCGGCCTTACAGGCTCACAGCCTCACCGCGCGGGCCGCAATCTTCTCCACCGGCCACAAGCGGCCGATTCCCTCATAGCCGCACGACAGCAATCCCTCGGCTGGTCCGATGAATTCCGCGCCGCGTTGCTTCAAAATCTTCACATTCGCCTGCGTCGCCGGATGCCGCCACATCTTCCCGTTCATCGCCGGGGCGATCAATATTTTCGCCTTGGGATTCAGTGCCAGCGCGATGCACGTCAGCGCGTCGTCCGCGAGACCGTGTGCGAGCTTGGCGATCACGTTGGCCGTGGCGGGTGCGATGAGCAGCAAATCTGCCGCATCCGCCAGCTCAATGTGCGTTGGTTTCCAGCCCTCGTCCTCGTCGTAAAGGTCTGTCACCACGGGTTGGCGCGTGAGCGTCTTGAATGGCAACGGGGTGATAAACCGCTGCGCGTCCGCCGTCATCACCACGCGCACGTTGCACTTTTGTTTTGTGAGCAGGCTCGCCAGGTCCGCTGCCTTGTGCGCGGCGATGGAGCCGGTGACGCCGAGAATGATTTTCTTTGGAACGCTCATACTGGTTGTCGTTGCATGGTTACATCGGCTGGTGCGCGTGCGAATGAATTTCCGATGCCACGGTGTAATGATTCAACGGTTCGCGCAACTCAAAACTCTGGTGCCGGCGACCGCGCCGAGCGCAGCTTCTCCGATTCGATGATCGCCAGCGTCCGCCGCAGGTCCTCCGGCTTGCTTCCGCTGATGAGCAGATAGTCAAAATTTTTCCACTGCGACAACTCCTGGCGCGCCACCGCCAGCCGCTTCTGGATCACCGACTCCGCATCCGCGCCGCGCTTTTTCAGGCGTTGCTCCAGCAGTGCCAGCGAGGGCGTGGTCAGGAAAATGGTGACCAGGGCGCGGCGCAGCTCCGGCTCGGATTCCGCCTGGGCGCGGATGGTCGCCGCGCCCTGCACGTCCACGTTCAGCAGTACGTCCTTGCCCTCGCGCAGCTTGCCGAGCAGCTCCGATTTGAGAATGCCGTAGCTGTTGCCATAAACCGTGGCGTGCTCGATGAAATTGCCCGCCTGCAGTCGCTTGAGAAATTCCGTGGCCGTGAAAAAATGATAATCCACGCCGTCCTGTTCGCCCTTGCGCGGCTCGCGGGTGGTGCAGGTGATGGCGCGGGTCATGTGTGGCTGCGCGGCCAGCAGGAGGTTGCAGAGCGTCGTCTTGCCCGCGCCCGATGGCGCGGAGATGAGGATCAGCAGCGGCGCGGAATTCTGTTTGGCCGGCGGCCGGGGGGGGGATTTTGGACGGCGGTTGTTCATTCGACGTTTTGCGCCTGCTCGCGGAATTTTTCCAGTTCCGCTTTGAGGGTAACGACTTCGCGCGAGATGACGGCGTCATTCGCCTTGGAGCCGATGGTGTTGATTTCGCGGTTCATTTCCTGCGCCAGAAAGTCCAGCGTGCGGCCGACCGGTTCCCGGGATTTGCCGCAGTCTGCGAACTGGGTGAAATGACTTTGCAGCCGCGTCAGTTCCTCGGAGATGTCCGAGCGGTCGGCGTACAGGACCACCTCCTTGAGCAGCCGCTCGTCGTCCGGGGCGATGTTATCCAGGCCGGCGCTCTTGATCCGTTCGAGCAGCTGCCGCCGGTAGTTTTCCGCCGTCGTGGGCGCTTGCTTCTGGACCTGCGCGACGGCTTTTTGCATGACCCCGATGCGCATGGTTAAATCCTTCGCCAGATGCGCGCCTTCGCGTTCGCGCATTCTGACCAGCGCGGTCAGGGCCTGGCCGAGGGCTTTTTCCACGGCGGGCCACAAGTCTTCCGTGCCCGCAAGTTCCTCATCCGTCTGGAACACGCCCGGGGCGCGCAGCACCTGGTCGAGCGTGACTTCCCCGCCCAGCTTCAGCTGCCGGGCCAGCCGGGCGAACTCGGCGGCGTAGGCCTTGGCAAGGGGTTCATCGATATGTTTGCGGGCGGAGAGTTTGCCGGCGGCGGCGTGGAGCGAGACGCGGACATTCACGCGGCCGCGGGCCACGCAACGGTGGATTGCGTCGCGGATCTGCGCCTCCAGCATCTCCGCTTCGCGCGGAAGCGTGATGGCAAATTCTGCCTGCTTGCGGTTCACGGAGCTCAATTCGACCGTGACTTTGATGCCATCTTGCGCACATTCGCCGCGACCATAACCCGTCATGGATTTCATTCCGCGCAATATGCTAAAACTTCGTATGACAGGCGAATCCTTTTTCTGCTCCTCAGCCTCGCCGGCGGCTTTTGGCGGCGGCCAGTCCGATGTTTGCCGGTGGTCTTGGCCGGTTCTCCCTGTATTTTGTCCCGAAACACGATAGTTTGACCGGGTGAACGAACTCACCATGAGCCTTTTGGGTGCGCTGCTGGCCACCAACCAGCCGCAGGCAGTCAGCAATGTTATCCAGCAGCAGACCGGTATGTCCGTCATGGTCGCTGCTGGCCCGCTCGAGCAGGAGTTGCGCAATCTGATGGCAGCGGACGATGCGGCGCACGATGAGGTGAACGATTGGATGAGCACCAACCGCATCTCGGCGACGAATGTGACCGAACAGGCGGCGTTTAACCGGCGGATTCTTTCTCGGTTCAACCTGGTGCGGTCGGGCTATGAAACCTTTCTCCGCAATCATCCCGACCACGCCCGCGGTTACCTGGCCTTCGGGAGTTTTCTAAATGACCTCGGCGACGAGGACGGCGCGAAGGCGCAATATGAAAACTCCCGGCAGCTCGACCCGAAAAATCCCGCGGTCTGGAACCAGCTCGCCAATTACTATGGTGAACACGGCGGGTTGACCAATGCGTTCGCGGATTACACTGAGGCCATCCGGCTGGAGCCGGCCGAGCCGGTGTATTATCAGAATTTCGCCACGACGGTTTACCTTTACCGGAAAGATGCGCGGGAATTTTACGGGCTCACCGAGTCGCAGGTGTTCGACAAAGCGCTGGGCCTTTACCGGCAGGCGATGCGGCTGGCGCCGGATAATTTTGTGCTCGCGACCGACTACGCGGAGAGTTATTACGGCATCCGGCCGCTGCGTACCAACGATGCCTTGCTCGCCTGGACGAATGCCTTGCATGTGGCGCACACGGAATCCGAACGCCAGGGCGTGGGTATCCACCTCGCCCGCGTGAAAATCGCCGCCGGCTTATACGGCGAGGCTCGGAAGCAGCTCGAGGACGTGACCAACAGCGGCTATGCGGAGTTGAAGGGCCGCCTCCTGCGCAGCCTCGCCGAGCATGAAAGACTCGCCACCAACACGGTCGCCGCCGGGCCGGCCGACAGCGCCGCTGTAAGTGAAGTGCTGGCGGTTGGACCAAGCGGGGTTTCTGCTGCTGCCGGGCAATTGCCCTCGCCAACCAATCCGCCGGTGACGCTCAAAAGGTTGGAGATGCAGGCCTCCCCGCCCGCTTTGCGCGGACAATCGCCGTAGTAATTTGGGCAAATTCCGGCTTTGTGTCCGGGTGGCTTTGTGGTGAACTGTTCCGACCATGAGCTTCTATGACAAGTTGAAATTTGATGCGCAGGGTTTGATTCCCGCGATCATCCAGGAACAAAAAACCGGCCGCGTGGTGATGATGGCGTGGATGAACCGCGCATCGCTGGCGGACACCATCAAAACCGGCAAGACGCATTTCTGGAGCCGTTCACGGCAAAAATACTGGATGAAGGGCGAGGAGAGCGGCAACACGCAAGCCGTCAAGGATATTGCGTTCGATTGTGACGGCGACTGTCTCCTGATCCAGATCGAGCAAAAGGGGCCTGCCTGCCATGAAGGCTATAACTCCTGTTTTTTTCGCTCCGTCGAGGGTCAGGGCGAGGCGTTCAAAACGACCGAACCGCAAATCCTCACGCCCGAGCAGATGTATAAGAAGAAGTGAAGGCCGCCGTTGGAGGCATGGAGGCTTGCCGGGAGAACGCGCAAACTGGTTGTTTTTTCACGCTTTCTTCTTCATCCTTCGAGGGCAATGTATTCGCCGACGTCTGATGAATTCTTGAAGCTTGCCACGCAGGGAAACCTCATTCCCGTAGCGCGCCGCATTCTTGCCGACCTCGAAACGCCCCTCTCGGCCTACCGCAAGATCCGCGGTCAGGGCGAATCCTTCCTCTTCGAGTCCGTCGAAGGCGGCGAACACGTCGGGCGCTACTCCTTCGTCGGTTGCAACCCCCGCGCGGTCATCCGGCAGGACGGCAGTCACGTCCAGATTATTGAGAATGGCCGCGTCAGGGAAAGCTTCATCGTCGGGCGCGATGTGAAGGATGGCCTTGAGGTTGTTGAGCGGGTGATGGAAAAATTCCAGGCGGTGGCTACGCCGGGTTTGCCTCGATTCACCGGTGGCGCGATTGGCTTTATCGGCTACGAATTCATCCATGATGTGGAACCGGTCGTCCCGCGCCCGCCGCAGGATGATTTGCAGACGCCGGTCATGTATTTCCTCATTGCCGACGAGCTTTTGATATTTGATCGTGCGGCGCAGACGATCACCATCCTTGTCAACGCGATTCTCGATGGCGCGACCAGCGCGGAGGACGCCTATGAAAATGCGGTCAGCGAGATCGACCGCATCATCGCGCTCCTGGAACAGCCGAGCGAACATCTGCCGGTGACGCTGCCGGATGAAGCCGCGCCGCTGGCGTTCGAATCAAATGTATCGCCGGAGAAGTTTCAGGCGAATGTCCTTGCGGCCAAGAAATACATCACGGCGGGCGACATCATTCAGGTTGTCGGCTCGCAGCGGTTCTGTGCATCGGCCACGGCCTCGCCGCTGGATATTTACCGTACGGTGCGTAGTATCAATCCTTCGCCCTACATGTTCTTGCTGGAGCTGGCGGGATTTTCGCTCGTCGGCGCGTCACCCGAATTGCATGTGCGTTGCGAGGAGGGTCGGGTGGAAATTCGCCCCATTGCCGGTACGCGGAAGCGCGGCAAAAGCGAGGATGAGGACAACGCGTTGGAAAAGGAGCTGCTGGCCGACCCCAAGGAGCGCGCCGAACATGTCATGCTCGTGGATCTTGCGCGGAACGATATCGGCCGGGTCTGCGATTTTGGCAGTGTGCAAGTGAAGGACCTGATGATTATCGAGCGGTACAGCCACGTCATGCACATCGTGTCGCAGGTGGAGGGCCGGCTGTCGGCGGGCAAAACACCTTATGACCTGATGCGGGCGACGTTTCCGGCCGGCACGTTGAGCGGCGCGCCGAAAATTCGCGCCATGCAGATCATTGCCGAGTTGGAGCAGACGGCCCGCGGGCCTTATGGCGGGTGCGTGGGCTATTTCTCCTTCAACGGCAATCTGGATTGCTGCATCACCATCCGCACCGCGCTGGTGAAGGATGGCAAAGCCTACGTCCAGGCCGGCGGCGGTTGGGTGAACGACTCGACCCCAGAGGCGGAGTTTCAGGAGACGGTCAACAAGTCCATGTCCATGCGCAAGGCTGTGGCGTTGGCGGAGGGGTTTGGGCAAAACGTGAATCGTTGAATTATTACCCTGGCACGCCCGGTTCGCGCAACCCGGCCCGATTCACGATGCAACCGTTCAACGAGTCAAAGCCCAAAGAAACCGCCTCTTGCGAGCGTTGTGGCAGCTTTGACGTGCTGGAAATCGCCGGGAAGATTCTGTGCCCGGATTGCGTGGCGCTGGCCGGCTGCGGTTGCGCGGGCCATGGCACCGATGATGAGGATTGATGAAGTTTAATTTGCGGTGGGCGTAGGTTTTGTTAACGTAAGGTTGAAGTGGGAGATTTATGAGTCGTGGCAGCTTCCTCATTGCGGCAGGCATGCTCCTCGGCGCGGCGGTTCACGCGGCGCAAGTGGGGCTGATTAAAATTGACGGGGCCATCGGTCCGGCCACGGCCAGCTATATCGCGCGCGCCCTCGATGTGGCTGCGGCGCAATCGGACGAATGTCTCATTCTTCAGCTCGACACGCCGGGCGGACTGGTTGATTCCGCCTCGAAGATTGTCGGTAGTTTCTACGCCGCCAAAATACCCACCGTGGTCTATGTCGCGCCGGCCCCGGCGCGGGCTGGCAGCGCGGGTGTGTTCATCACCATGGCGGCGGACGTGGCGGTGATGGCACCGCATACCCGGATTGGTGCGGCGCATCCGGTGGAGTTGGGCGCCGCCGGCGGCGTGGAAAAGACGGATGACGTGATGAAGAGGAAAATGGAGAATGACACGGCGAGCTTTGCCGAATCCATTGCCCAAAAGCGGAACCGCAATGTGGCGTGGGCCAAAGCCGCCGTAATCGAGAGCGTCTCTATCACGGCGGAGGATGCGCTGGACAAGAATGTCATTGATTTGATCGCGGATGATCTTCCGGACCTGCTCAAGCAGTTGGACGGACACAAATTCGATCGCCGGACGCTGCACACGGAAAATGCCCGTATCGTGGAGATTCCCATGAATCCCTGGGAGCATTTTTCGCAGCTATTCCTGCGGCCGGAGGTGATGTTCATCCTGATGTTGATGGTGATCTACGGCATTATCGGCGAGTTGAGCAGTCCGGGCGCGATTCTGCCGGGTGTGGTCGGGGCGATTGCTCTGATCCTCGTGCTCTATATGTCGGCGATCCTCCCGGTCAACGTGACCGGATTGGTTTTGATCGGGCTGGCAGTGCTGCTGTTCGTTGTGGATGTGTTTTCACCGACCCATGGCATATTGACGGCGGGTGGCATTCTGGCGTTCTTTCTCGGCGCGCTGATGCTTTTCAGCCAGGGTGGTCCGGGCTTCGGCTTGTCGCTGCGCTGGATAATTCCGGCCACGGTGCTCACCGCCTTCTTCTTCATATTTGTCGTGGGCAAAGGCGTCCGCGCCCAGTTGAAACCGGCGACCACCGGCCGGGAGGCGATGATCGGAAAAATTGTGAACGCGCAATCGCGTATTGACTCGGCGGGCGGCAAGGTGTTTATCGAAGGTGAACTCTGGAATGCCGTGAGCGCAATTCCCGTTGAAGCGGGCCAGGCGGTGGAAATCGCCGGCCTAGTCGGGTTGACTTTGCAGGTGAAACCAAAAAACAAAAAATAAAACCTTATGGAAACACTCATCAATCTGGCCTTCAAATCGGGACTGGGAACCGCCGGCGTCGTCATCGTCCTTTTGGCCGTTTTCATCCTGCCGCAGGCGATCCGCATTCTGCGCGAATATGAGCGGGGGGTGATTTTTCGGCTCGGCAAACTGCAGGGCGCGAAAGGGCCGGGGCTGATTTTCCTGATCCCTGTCATCGATAAGATGGTGAAGATGGATCTGCGCGTGGTGACGATTGACGTGCCCAAGCAGGAGATCATGACGCGTGACAACGTGCCGGCCACGGTGGACGCGGTGGTTTATTTCCGCGTCGTGGATCCGAACTCGGCGGTGGTAAAGGTGGAAAATTTTTGGAAGGCGACTTCGCTCATCGCGCAGACGACCTTGCGCAGCGTGCTCGGTCAGTCGCCGTTGGATGATTTGCTGTCGCAGCGCGATGTCATCAACCAGAAATTACAGGAGATCATCGACAAGCAGACCGAGCCGTGGGGAATCAAGGTCACCGGCGTGGAAGTGAAGGAGGTCGCGTTGCCCGACAGCATGAAGCGCGCGATGGCTAAGCAGGCCGAAGCCGAGCGCGAACGCCGCGCCAAAGTGGTGAACGCGGAAGGCGAGTTCCAGGCCGCCGAAAAGATGGTGCAGGCCGCCGCGTTGATCGCGAAGGAGCCGATTGCGCTGCAGCTTCGCTATCTTCAGACCATGCGCGAAATGGCGAGCGAACACAATACGACCACGTTCCTGCCGCTGCCGATCGACTTGTTCAGCGCGTTTTTGAAAAAGTAAAGGCGGCCTGGAAATTGAATTTATTTTCCGAGTTGAAATTTTTTGGGATTTTATCCGGATCTGATCATGCCCCTATACGAATACGAACTGTGCGAAGGTGAGTGCAAGGTGTGCGGCGGGACCTTTACCTTGAACCGTCCGCTGTCTGCGGCCCCGTTGACGAAGTGTCCGGCTTGTAAAAAGCCGGTGCGCAAGGTTTTTTCGGCGTTCAGTACACCGCATAAGCTCAAACCTCTGTCCGTCACAGACGCAAAGAAAGCCGGGTTCCAGGTCTATAAAAAACTCGGCAAGGGCGAGTATGAACGGCAATAAAAACAACCCCGGCAGCCGGAGACATTAGGTTTTCTTTTGAATTCAATTTTGACGGGTGCTGTCCAATAGATTAGCGTGGAATCCTGTAAATGTATTATTGCCCGTCATATTTGAAGCGGCTCGCCGTGGTGGTCGCGGCGGTGGCGGCGGTGCATGGTGTCGGGGCGCAGCAGACGATTATTTTTTCGAAGCCGGCCGGAGATGTGGCTGAGAAAGCTAATTCCTTCATGCCGTCATCGTCGCAATTGCACGGTGCCGCGGGTTCGTTCAATGCGCCGTCGTCCTTGTTCGGCGGCCCGTCTGCCGGTTCATTTGATGTTTTACCGGGAATGCGCCCGCCGTCCCCTGTTTCGCCGGAAGAGGCGAAGCGCTGGCAGAAAATTCTCGACGCCAAACGAAACTGGACGCTGCTGACGCCGGAGGAAATTTTGGGTGTTCAGACGGCCGAAGAAATCCTCGGCATCCACGATCCGAAAAAAGACGATAAGCTCACGGCGGAAGAGCGTTTTATGGCGCGGCAAAATCACGAGTCGTCCAGCTCGGCCACCAACGGACGTCCAAACGCGGCGTTGCTGCGCCCGGATTCCCCGGACAATCCGTTCCGTCAGCCGGTCGGAAACGATCGTTTGCTCAATCCTGGCGACAAGCCGGAGACGGGTTCTAAGCGGTTTTTTAATCAATTTCTGAACGCCACCCCCAATACCCCGTTCGGCGCGGATCCAAAGGCGAATTCTCTGTGGGCCAGCCCCTTCAATCAGCCCGCGGCGGCGGTCAAGCGGGATCTGGCCCAGGAGGCTGAGATGGATCGATTCCGCGCGTTATTGGACTCCGGTTCGCCGCCGGAAAAGCCGGCGGCGACGGTGCGCCTTGAGCCGTTGTCCGCCCCGGATCCAAACCTGCAGCCGTTGCCGTTGGGCAATCCGTTGGGACATTCTTTCACGCCCATCCAAAGAGGTATTAGTAAGCCAACGGGGATTACGCCGTTGCCGGGCATCACCAGCCCCTACGTGTTACCGGTAACGGCAAAAACGCCGGGGCAGGCGCAACCGCCGCCGTGGCTTTCGGATTCTCCGCAGCCGTTCGGTACCCCCCCGCGCCGGTCTTTTTGAGCGCAATTAATACGCGGAGGTGACCACCAGGACTTGTTCAAGGGTCGTCATGCCGTCGCGGGCGCGATCAAGCGCCACCATGCGGAGTGTTTTCATGCCCTGATTCACGGCGAGCTTGGCCATTTCACGGGTGCTTGCGCGGGCGATGATGAGTTTGCGGATTTGATCGGTGATGGTCATGGCTTCGATGATGGCCATGCGTCCGACGTAGCCGGAATTTTTACAACGGTCGCACCCGCGGCCGCGGTAAAGCTGGACGCCGTCGAACATGACCGGGTCAATGCCCAGGTCTTCAAACATTTTTGCCGGATAGGTGACCGGTTCCTTGCAATGCGAACAGATGCGGCGCATGAGCCGTTGTGCGCAGGAAAGGATCACCGAGGATGAGATCAAAAACGGGGCGATCCCCATGTCGTCGAGCCGCGCGATGGCGCCGGGGGCGTCGTTGCAGTGCATCGTGGACAGCACCTGGTGGCCGGTGAGTGCGGCTTCGATGGCGATTTCGGCGGTCTCGGTATCGCGGATTTCCCCGATCATGACGATGTCTGGGTCCTGCCGCAAAATGGAGCGCAGGGCATTGGCGAAAGTGAGGCCGATTTCTTTTTTTGTCGGCACTTGGTTGATTCCGGGCACTTGGAATTCCACCGGGTCCTCGACGGTGACGATGTTCCACTGCGGGCTGTTCAGTTCGTTAAGGGCGGAATAAAGCGTCGTGGTCTTGCCGGATCCGGTCGGCCCGGTGACGAGAATTAGCCCGTGGGGCGCGTCAATGGCCTGCCGGAACTGTTTGAGGGTCATTTCGTCGAGACCGAGTTTGTCAATGCTGGCGGACAGGTTGGTCTTGTCGAGCACGCGTAGCACGATTTTTTCGCCGTGAACCGTCGGCAAAACTGAGACGCGCAAATCAAAATCCTTGCCGCTGACCTTGACCCGCATGCGGCCGTCTTGCGGCATGCGGCGCTCGGCGATGTCGAGGTTCGACATGATTTTCATGCGCGAGGCCAGCGCGAGTTGCATCTGCTTCGGTGGCGGCGTGGCGTCGATCAGCACACCGTCAATGCGGTAGCGCAGGCGCATCACTTTTTCAAAGGGCTCCAGGTGGATGTCGCTGGCGCGATCTTTGATGGCCTGGAGGATGATGAGGTTGGCGAGTTTGATTACCGGCGCCTCCTCGCTGGAGGCGGCGAGTTGGTCGAGGTTGACTTCCTCGGAGAACTCTTTGACGGCTTCGAGGGTTTCAGCATCGGCCTCGCTATCGCTCAACTTCTGGGCGTCCTGAATGAGATCCTCCATTGAGCCGCTCTTGGCGGCGTCGATGGCGTTCAGTTTTTCCGTGATGGCCTTTTCGGAGGCGATGAGCGGGGAAATTTCCAGCTTGGTGATGCGCCGGACGTCGTCAATGGCCAGCACGTTCAGCGGGTCGGCCATCGCAAGGAACAACTTGTTTTCCAGTCGGGCGACCGGAACAACCTTGTGGTTGTGCGCGGTGTCGCGCGGCACCAGTTCCAGCACTTCAGGCACGATGCTGATGCGTGCCAGGTTAATGGGCGAGACGTTTAGCACGCGGCCCACGCAGACGGCCAAATCGTCGGGGCTGACGTATTGCTTGTCTTTGTCAACCAGCAGCTTTACCAGCCGCGCGCCTTCTTTTTTCTGGCGTTCGAGCAGTTCCTCGATTTGATTCGCGCTCAGCAGGCCGTCTTCGACGAGCGCGTCGGCAATGCGTTCTGCGTATGACTTGATCTTGGCCATGGTCAGCGGAATGCTTTCCGAAGGTTGGAGACGATGTCGTTGGGGGCGGCGACATACCACAGCAGACGGTGCGTGGTCGCCTCGGCGAGTTCTTTTGCGGCCTGCTGGTTGAACGGATTGGCGGTCGCAATCAAAATCGCCTTGCTCATCCGGTCAAACGGCAGCACGCACCATCGCCGGCACACGTCTGCCGGAAACCCTCGCGCCAGGTCCATGTCCACGTCGTACCGGTCCAGCGGCAGATAGGCCACGCGTGATTTGTCCGACAGCAGCCTCAGGGATTTTTCAAATAGATAAATCCCCTTTTCATGCAGGGTCTGGATGAATGGCTCCACCACGTCCGCTGGCGACACGGTCATATCTGCATTTCGCCAGCACAGGTCAAAATCGCCCGCCGTGATGATTTTGCTTTCAACAAAGATTTTATACAACGACTTGCGCCCGTCGTCCACCTCCTCGGATGCCGCCGAGCGCGCCTTGCGCCGTAGCATGGTGGTTTCCGAAACCGACGCCATTGCCAGCACATCGGTGGCTGGCTGTACCACCGCGCTGCTAGCCCGTTCCTCGATCTGCTTCAACGCGGCGCGCACGTCCGTATCCTCGGGGCGTCGCTGCAAAACCGTCTCGTATTCCAGGATCGCTGATGATAGCTGTCCCTGTTGCAGGTACGCTTGGGCAATCCGTTTCGAGGTGTTGACCACGTCCTCCTCGCGGCCCAGCTTCGAGTAAGCCTCCTTGAGGATTTCCAGCGACTGGGTGTCCGACGGCTGTGACTGCACAATGACCTCAAACATCTCAATTGTTTGCGTCAATTGAGCTTCCTCACCGGGATTCAATGCAGTTGTGGTCGCCATTTTCGTTAAACAACAAGCAAATACGCTGCCAAGTTAGTGTGCCGGTGCCGCCAGCGCAATCTAAAGAACAATAGATTTACCACTGATTTTGATGCAAACAGCATGGAATCCTACCTTGCTCCAGTGAGTCATAAAGTGGTGGGCCCGCCCGGATTTGAACCGGGGACCAAGCGATTATGAGTCGCCTGCTCTAACCGCTGAGCTACGGGCCCATCGCATTAATAACCAGACGTTTAACGCAATAATTATCCTGATTTTCCGATTCAGCCAGCCAGTTTATCCTGTACCCTGTTGATAGTAAAACAACCTTTATGCGCTGCCACGCGGGACAAAAACATAAGACCGTAACGCGGCGCGTTTGTTTCGCCGGCCGGCAAATGACAATTATCCCCCATGGCTCCAAACCGGGTGAAATGCGTCAGCGCCGACACTTATTTTGGGCGAGTGACGATCGAGGGCAAGACATTTCGCAAGTGTCTCAAAACTGGTGTCGCCCCGGACGCTTCGGCTGCGTCATTCTGCCGACGGCGATCCGCCGCGCACCCTTTCTTTTTTCTCCTCCAATTCCGCTTGGAGTTTTTTGCGCTCATTGACGAGTTGTTCGCGCAGGAATTCTTCCGCTTCGTGGTCTTCAACGGCTTTGGCGATGTCGCCGTTCAGGGCAATTTCCCGTTCGGCAATTTTGGCGGCGTAGCGGGAGTCTAGGTCTGCGAGCTGTATTTTTTGCCGCGCGGTAAGCTTGGTGGCTGGCGCCGTTTTGTTCAGCCGCTCCATGGCAAGTTCGTAGGAGGATTTCATTGTTTCAACCTAGAAACCGCAGTTGGACTTCAACCGGTCGGGGTTGGGGCGGTTTGCGCGAGCCATTCCAAGGGGTCATCGGTGGTTTGACGGGAGAGCAGGCGAAGAAAACTGCCTTGGGCTTCCAACTGC